>JAOZOT010000487.1 GCA_029933115.1 Anaerolineae bacterium
TAGCGCATTGTTCACGTGGACTCCCAGATCCGGCGGTTATTCGGCGAACACGATCTTGCCGTTGGACATATCGGTGATGATGACTAGAGACTCGATAGGGACTCCCAGGTGCTCTAACCCGGCCCGTCCCCCTTCAAAAGCTTTTTCGATAACTGCTCCGATGCCTACCAGCGTGGCTCCGCTCTGCTCGACCAGTCGGACCAGGGCATTGATGGTCTTGCCTGTGGCTAAAAAGTCATCAACGATCAGAATACGGTCCTCTGGCCTCAGGAACTCTGGAGAAGCCAACAGCTCTACCTCGGTGCCTTTGGTATGTGAGGGCGCCTTCTGGCGGTAGACGTCGGCGGGCATGGTGATTGGTTTAGTTTTGCGGGCATAGACCACCGGCACATCCAGAGCCCAGGCGGTCATCACTGCTGGCGCAATGCCCGAGATCTCGGCCGTTAACACCTTGGTCGCTCCCAGGCGTCCCATGCGCCGGGCCATCTCCTTGCCGATGAGCATCATCAGTCTAGCGTCCACCTGATGGTTGATAAAGCTGTCCACTTTGAGGATGCCACGCCCCAGGTTTCGGCCTTCCTGTCTGATCCTCTCTTTCAATATCTCCATTTGGCTATCTTCCTCCACGGTCGTTTTTTCTAAATTCTACTACAACCCGACCGATGTTGCAAACCTTTTGTCTTTTCTCTTGAAAACGGGTATAATATTTCCGCTGCCCGGCGTATCCACTGGAGATGCGTGGGGTTATATCTCTTGGAAAGAAACGCAGCGGTCTACTGAGATTCGGAAAGGATGGCTGAATAATGAAAAGAGTAGTCAGTGTCAGCCTGGGCAGCTCCAGTCGTGATCACAAAGTGACTATACGCTTGCTGGGCCAGGAGGTGACCGTCGAGCGCATCGGCACCGACGGTGATATCGAGAAAGCCATCCAGCTCTACAATGAACTGGACGGTCAGGTGGATGCCCTCGGTGTGGGGGGCATTGATTTGACGGTGCATGTGGAGAACCGTCACTACCCTCTGCGAGGGGCCCTGAAGCTGGTCGCCGGCGTAAAGCAGACGCCGGTGGTTGACGGCGACGGGCTCAAGTTCACCCTGGAGCGTCGGGTGATGCAATATGTGGAAGCAGAGATCGGCCACGAGATATGGCCCAAAAGGGCCATGATGGGCTCGGCCGCCAGCCGCTACGCTATGGCCCTCTCTTTCCACGAGGCCGGTTACGACACGGTCTACTGCGATTTGATGTTCGCCTTGGGGATTCCCATCCCCGTGAAGGGCCTTCGCAATCTGCGGCTACTGGCTGCCATTCTGATGCCCATTGTCGGCTTTTTGCCCTTGAGCTTCCTGTATCCTACCGGTGAGAAGCAGGACGTCAACGTGCCCAAGTATGAGAAGTATTACCGGTGGGCCTCTGTCGTGGCCGGCGATTTCCTATACATCAAGCGTCACATGCCTCTGCGCATGGATGGCAAGGTTATCGTGACCAACACTACCACTCAGGAAGACGTGGAGATGCTGAGGGAGCGAGGAGTGAAGTATCTGGTCACCACCACTCCCCGGCTGGAAGGGCGCTCTTTCGGCACAAACGTCATGGAGGGAGCCCTGGTGGCCGTGGCCGGCAAAGGGCGGAAGCTGACCACGAGTGAACTGGAAGACCTGATCGAGAAACTGGGTCTCAGACCGACCATCGAAAAGCTGAACTAGCGGATAGATGGCCTTCGAGGCACGACTGCCGAAGGGGGAAATGATGGGAGAAAAGATTGATGCGGTTATCCTGGCCGGCGGGGCGTCCGACAAAGCCGATCCTCTGTTGGAGTACGCCCAGGTGCAGAAGAAACCGCTGATTAAAATCGCCGGCAAGGAGATGGTACGCTATGTGGTAGAGGCCATCGCCGGTTCGCCACGGGTGGGGCGTGTCTTCATCGTGGGGTTGGGCCCTGAGGACAGGGTAGAGTTCGCCGTGCCGGTGGAGTACGTGGAAGCCGCAGGGAGTATGCTGGACAACATTGTGGCCGGCATAGAACGGGTGATGGAAATTGACCCCGATGTGGAGAGGGTCATCATCAGCTCGGCCGACATCCCCCTTCTGACGACAGAGATGGTGGACTATTTCATTGATACCTGTCTGGAAACCGACCACGATGTATATTACACTGTCGTGGAGAAATCCATTATGGAGGCGCGCTTTCCAGGGTCCAGGAGGAGTTTCGTGCTCCTGCGCGACGGCTCTTTTGCCGGGGGTGACATCAACATGGCCAAAGTCTCTGTCATCCAAGCCAATCTCCCGCTGGCCCGCCAGGCGTTGGAATTCCGTAAGAATATCTGGCAGCAGGTCAGGCTACTCGGCCTCGGGACGCTCGTTAAATTTGCTCTCGGAAGGCTCACTATCGCCGATGCCGAGCGAGTGGGCAGCAAAGCCCTGGGCTGTCGAGGGAGAGCCGTCATCACCCCCTATCCCGAAATGGGCATGGATGTAGACAAGCCACACCAATTGGACATGGTGCGGGCTATCCTCGAAGGTGGGTCTGCATGAGTCTGCCCGACAGGCTGGGTGAGCTGCTAAACCATCTGGTAGCTTTGGACAACGGCTTGAGCATCCGCCTCACCCTCACCGAGAAGGCGCGGTGGGGGCGAGCAGTTGCGGTTCTGGGGGCCCACCTGGGGGATGGGCCTTTGTGGTTTGGCATCGCTTTCATAGCCTTCTGGCTGGGCGGTGAAGCGACCAGGTGCTTTGTCCTGCTGGCTGCCGTCGCGGCCATCATCTCTGTGGGCCTGACTACGGCTCTCAAGCTTCTGATAAAGCGAAAGCGGCCACGGGAGGCAACCGGTTTCTACTCGACCAGGTATGATCGCTACTCCTTTCCCTCAGGACACGCGACGCGGGTAGCTTGTCTGGCCGTGATCTTCAGTCACCAATTTCCCCACTGGGCTGCTGTATTCTACGCCGTGGCTCTTTTCGTCGCCCTCTGCCGGATAGCTCTGGGCATTCACTATATCTCTGACATCCTGGTAGGGCTGGCTATAGGCTCCCTTGTCTCAGGGGGCGTTGTCTCCATACTCTATTAGCGAGCGTCGCCCTTAAATTACTCCATTTTCCCT
>JAOZOT010000488.1 GCA_029933115.1 Anaerolineae bacterium
CGCCGAAGGGCTCGCCACCGATAATCCTAACGATCACCCTTGAGTTTGCTAAAACAACGATGTCAAATGGGATTTCCTAGAGTTGAAAGGCACTGATTTTGTAAGGATAGCTACCTTCAGAGGCTTGGTGCAGACGGAATAGCGCGGAAGCGCGGAGGGACGGATGGCGCGGAACCGGTCCGCGTGTTTCCGTGCTTCCGCGATCTTATTGAACATTATTGCCCCCTTTGCTTGAAGCGGAGGGGGCTTTTTGATTCACGCCGGCGGTTGACCGCTGACAGGAGCTATGTTAGAATAGGTTCAGATGCCTGCTGATGGATTCGCTGCCTGTCAAGGCTATTACGGCAATGTCACATCTGGTCTTCTAATGGTCAAATCCCTCACAAGCTCACGGTGGACGACAGTCCACCGCCCAAAACGCGGACTATCGTCCGCTTGGAGCCTCAGTAGACCCCAAAAGCTCGCAACGGATTGCCAAATCCGTTGCCAAACCGCCGGATTTGGCAATCCGGCGGGAGCAAATTGCGATCTACTGACCTACAAAAGGGTAATCTTATGTTAATGTGACATTGTCAAGCTGTTCGCAACCTTCGTAAGGATGACCGGCAAAGGTCAGGAGGTGATCATGCCTAGCGCGGCCTACTTCATAGTCACGGCGTCTATTGAGATCGCCGTTTTCCTGGGATTAGCGATCTATGTCGTCACGCACAATCCGCGCCAACCCATCAGTTGGGTCTTTGGCGCATTTTGTTTTGCGGTGGCGAATCATTACCTGGGCAGTCTCTTCCTGTTCCCAGGGCCAGGGCCACCTCCCCCTACCACGCCTTTGCCCCTTCGCTGTAAGTGGGTGACCGTCAGTTTCGTTCCCACTTTTTACCTTCACCTGGTATCCTTCTACTTCCCCCCTGCTTGGCGACGATACCGGCTTTGGGCACTGATTCCGGCCTATCTGTTCAGCGCCGGGCTGGCCATGGCGTCATTGTTCACCGATCTCCTGGTGGCTGGGCCCCTTTATCGTCCTCCGCCGCACATCATCGGGCCGATGCCTGGGCCGCTCATGCCCCTCTGCGCCGGTATTTTTGCCTTGGAAGTGATGGCCGGCATTGCCGGTCTCATCGCCGGCTACGGGGAGGCCTTCTCTCCATCCCTCCGCCGCCAGATCATCTATCTTCTCTCCTCCACTGGGTTGGCGGTCTTGGGCAGCGTAGCAGCTTGGAGCATTGTTCTCACAAAGGATACCGGCCAGATTCCCCTCGCGCTGATTGACGTGCCGTTGATCCTCACCGCTTTTCTTTATGCCAGAGCGGTGTTTCTCTACGGCTCATTCGTTGGCCGTCCCCCGGCCTGGCAGGACCTGTGCTGTTCGACGCTGGGAGCCATCGCCGGTCTGCTCCTCCTCTATCTGACCATGACCTTGGATCACCGGCTGGCAGATTACACGCCTTTGCCCTATCCCTTGGCCACCGCCATCCTGGTGGTGATCGTTGCCGTTAGCTTTCCGGCCGTCAGCCGGCGGGTGACAACGCGGCTGGATAGGTTGCTCTTCCGGGCCGAGCGCCGGCAGCGAGAGATGGTCCGCCACTTGGCGGAAGCGCTGGCCGGGACGCCAGACTCCGAACAACTGCAAGCCGAATTGCTGGCCACACTCTGCGCGGTGTTGGGCGTGCGCGGCGGGTATGTAGCGCTTTCCGATCCGAATTTGTCACCGGAGACGCTGACTGTGCGCATCATCCAGGGAAACCTGCCGCTGCGACCGGGCGATCCGGTGCACCCGCCACCATTGCACGGCAGAGAGCCCCAGTTGGCCGCAACCTTGCTGTCCCAGGAGCAGGCAGAGCTAGCTTGGCCGGGAACAGCCCTGCTCTGCCCGTTGCCCGCTGGCCAAGGTCCCGGCGGCGTTCTGGCGCTGGGCGAGAAACGGGATGGGGCACCGTTCACGCATCAAGAACTGGCCCTCTGCGCCGAACTGGCCAGGCAATTGGACGCTGCCAGGCGGATGATGCGCTTGCGTGAGCAACGAGACCGTCACCTCGAGGCGGCCCGCCTTCGCGACCAGGCATTGCAGCGGCTGGAGGAGGAGGTCGTTGCCTCCACACGTCAGGTGTTGACCGCCTGGGGACGCCGCGCTGCACCGCTGGAGATCCGGCTCCTGGGCCCGCTGCAAGTGCTTCGCAATGGACAGCCGGTGCCGGAAGCGGCGTGGGGCACCGAAAGAGCCAAGGCCCTCCTGGTCTACCTGCTCTGGAAAGGTCCCGCCGGCGCGACGCGGGAGGAAATCTCGATGGCTTTGTGGCCTGGTCGCCCGGTTGAGGAGACGGCCAACGTCTTCCACGTCACTCTGCATCGCCTGCGCCGGGTGCTGGAGCCGGACCTGAGCCCCGGTTGTGCTTCGAGTTACATCCTACACGAACGGGGGCGATACCACTTCAACGCCAGCGCCCCCCACTGGCTGGACGTCACGGCGTTTCAGGCATTGGTGGCGGACGGCGAATTGGCGGCGTTGCAAGAGGCGGTGGCCCTATACCGGGGGGCCTACCTGGAAGACGCGGCCTGGGCTTTGCCCCCTGAAGGGGAAGCGCAGCGGCGAGCGTTGGAGCTATTGTACGAAGATGCTCTGCGGCGATTGGCAGCCCACGCCAGCAGCCGGGAAGCCGTACTTTATCTGACAAACTGGACACTGGCGTTTTTGCTCGTAGTGACGGCTTTAGCCGTTCAGAATAGCGAAAAGCGACTGAAGTCGCCACTACGAACCACTACATCTTGGGGTTATATGCAGCTTGTTTGCAAGATATGGTGGTATCAAAATTCGCCAGACTCCAGTTATCTATTTTCGCCAGAGTCCAGCATTGAATTGATTTTCCGTTTCCTCAAACGTACGCTGAATGGCTTGCATCTGATAAGCACTTCCAAACAGGGGGTGACGATCCAGTTCTACGTCCTGCTGATCACAGCCCTGTTGCAGTTGCGGCTCAAGCAGGAGTGCGTCGAGGCCTACGAGCGGATGTACGGCGGACAGAAAGCCAAGACGACCACGGAGGTTCCTAGAGAGTATCGAAAAACCCTGACTTTTCGGCCACCTGGTGGTATAATAGCAGTA
>JAOZOT010000489.1 GCA_029933115.1 Anaerolineae bacterium
GCTCGTAGTGGCGACTTGAGTCGCTAATGACCGGTGCTCTGCGGCCGAAAACGACCGAAGTCGTTACTGCGAGCGCCGCCCCCCCGAATTTTCAGACACGCTCTGATAGCCGATGGCGGGAAAGGAGAAACCATGAAAGCCGACGCCGTTTTGGATTGCATGGGGTTGTATTGCCCGATGCCAATCATCGAAACCACAGACAAGATCAAAGAACTGGAGGTAGGCCAGGTGCTCGAGGTGATAGCTGATGACAGAGGCATCGTCACCGACATGCCCGCCTGGTGTGAAAGCACCGGCCACGAGTTCCTGGGAATCGAAGAAAACGACGGGGAGTACAGAGTCTACATCAAGAAGCGAGGAGGATGAAATGTTAGTGCACGAGAGAATGTCCAAAAACCCCATCACGGTCGCCGAGAACACCCCCATCAACAGCGCCCTGAAGCTGATGCGGGACAAAAAAGTGCGCCGCCTGCCCGTCCTTAACGACAAGGGCGATTTGGTGGGCATTGTCTCCGAGAGAGACCTGCTGTATGCTTCTCCCTCACCGGCGACCTCCCTGAGTATCCACGAACTCCACTACCTGCTCTCCAAAATAACGGTGCGCGAGGTCATGACCAAGGACGTCATCACCGTGTCGGAGTACACCCCCCTAGAGGAGGCAGCCCGCATCATGGCCGACAACAAGATCGGTGGCCTGCCGGTGATGCGCAACGGAAAGCTGATAGGCATCATCACCGAGAGCGACCTCTTCAAGATCTTCACCGAAATCCTGGGGGCCAGAGACATGGGAGTGCGCCTGAGTATGCTCGTCCCAGAGCAGCCGGGCATCCTGGCCGAAATCACCGGCGCCATAGCCAAGCTAGGGGGGAACATCATATCGCTGGGCACCTTCCTGGGAGAAGACCCCACCAACCGCCTGATCACCGTCAAAGTGACCGATGTCCCCGAAGACAGGCTGGTGGCAGAGATGAAAAACCTGGCGCTGGAGATAGTGGACGCACGGACCTGTGCCAGTTGCCGCTGAAATCGAGGCCACTGACAGCTACATTCCAAGAAAGCAGGGAAAAAAGATGCCTGACAAAGCAACAGTCACCGAACTTTTCGACCTGGCGATTGCGGCCGAGAAAGCTGCCGAAGAACTGTATCATAAACTGGAGGCCATGTTCGCCCATCACCGGGAGGTAGCAGACTTCTGGAGCAAGTATGCCACAGAAGAGGCCAAACACGCCCTCTGGCTGAAGCGCATCCGAGACACATCGAGCCCAGAGCAACTGTCTGCGCCGGCCGATCCCCGTGTACTCCAGGATGCACGCAAGATCCTCCAGTTCTCTATAGAAAACAGGCTACAGGACATCGAAAACCTGGAAGATGCCTACCAATTGGTGATCGAGTTGGAGAACTCGGAGACCAACGCCATTTTCGAGTTCCTGGTAAATCACTTTGCCTCAGATGATAAAACACAGTGCTTCCTGAAATCTCAATTGAACGAGCACATCGCCCGGCTAACAACCGATTTCCCGACGCAGTTCAAGAGTGCCGCGAATCGCCGGGCAGTTGAGGTACTGAAAAAAGATAGCAAATAGCGAGCAACAGGAGGTGGAGTATGCCGCTACTTCAAGACAAGGATAAAGAAACCATCGAAAACCAGTTTCAGGAAGAACTGGCCCACCCTGTCAAGCTGGTGAACTTTACCCAGGCCCTGGAATGCCAATTCTGCGCCGAAACCCGCCAGTTGGTAGAAGAAGTAGCCGCCCTCTCCGACAAAGTCGAACTCGAAGTCTACAACTTTGCCATTGACAAGGAGAAGGTGGAAGAATACGGGGTGGACAAGATCCCGGCCATCGCCATCGTGGGCGAGAAGGACTACGGGGTGCGCTACTATGGCATTCCCTCCGGCTACGAGTTCAGCTCTCTCATCGAGGACATTATAGATGTTTCCAAGAGAGAGGTAGAACTGCTCCCGGCTACCAGAGAGGCTTTGGCCGAGATCGCAGAGCCTCTGCACTTCCAGGTCTTTGTCACTCCCACTTGTCCGTACTGTCCCCAGGCCGTGCGCCTGGCTCACAAACTGGCCATCGCCAGCGACAACGTGCGCGCCGACATGGTGGAGGCCATGGAGTTTCCCCAACTGGCCATCAAATACAACGTGCGGGGGGTGCCTCGCACCGTCATCAACGAGACAATCCACATCGAGGGGGCCGCACCAGAACCGATGCTGATGGCCCGCCTGCAAGAGGCTCTCAAGACTCGGTAGATCCAATTTTGCTCGGCCTGGATCGCCAGATCCAGGCCAGAAACGGGGATTTGGCAATCCCCTCAGAGCAATTTTGGATCCACTGAGACCTTTGGGGTCTCGGAGACCTCAAGGGTCTTTGAAGGAGCAAAGGATGAGCAAGTTGAAAGAGATGCAAACACCCATCTTCTGGGCCGAGGGACACCCCGGCCCACTGTCGGCAGAGGGATGGCAGGTCAAATTGGGTGGACTGGTCGAGAAGCCACTCATACTGACCTACGAAGAGATTCTGGCGCTGCCCAAATCCATCGCCGACGCTCGCTTGACCTCGGTGTCGGGCTGGAGCGTGCGTGGCCGATGGGGCGGCGTGCGCCTGGGCGAGCTCCTGGCCCTCGCCCAACCCAGGCCCGAAGCCACCCACGTCCGGTTTACCTCGTACCGCGAGGTTTATACGACGTGCATCCCGCTGGATGTGGCCTCGAAAGAGCACACCTTGCTGGCCTACGAGTTCGACGGCGAGGCGTTGGACGCCGACTATGGCGGCCCGCTGCGCATTTTCTGCCCCTACCTATGGGGATACAAGTCGGCCAAGAGCGTGGTGGCCATCACCCTGGAAGACCACTCTATCCCCGGCTACTGGGAAATGCGCGGCTACCCCGACGACGCGCAGATCACCCCCAGGCAGGTGCTCGATGTCAACACCCGGCGGCAGCGACGCATCCCTCCGGCAGGCTCAGGACTCCGCCCCGGCGGCGAAGTCGTCGAGTTTTTGGATTGAGAGGTAACATCATGTCCAAAGTAGTCATTCTTTACGATACCCGCACAGGCAACACCGGTCGGATGGCCCGTGCCGTGG
>JAOZOT010000490.1 GCA_029933115.1 Anaerolineae bacterium
ATTGCGGCGCTTATGTACGCCACAGCCCTTCTCGCCCCCTGGCTGGCTCCCTACGGCTACGATGAGCAGAACCTGGACGCCGTGGAACAGCCGCCCAGTTGGGCTCACCCTCTGGGCACCGACGAGGTGGGGCGTGACCTCTTGAGCCGCATCATTTGGGGGGCACGTTCGGCTGCTTTTATTTCCATTGTCGTGACTCTGGTCAAACTGGCTCTGGGTATTCCTTTGGGCACTCTGGCCGGTTACCTCGGCGGCTGGGTGGACACCCTGATTATGCGCCTGGTAGACATCCTGTTCGCCTTCCCAGGGCTTTTATTCGTTTTTTTCATCGCGGCTACCATCAAACCCTCCATCGTGGACTGGGTGAAAGCCATTGGCCTGACCGGCCTGGCCAGGTCTGGCTATGTGGATTATCTGGTGGTCATCGTCGCTCTAGGTTTGGTGGGTTGGCCGGGCCTGGCCCGTCTGGTGCGTGGTCAGGTTCTCACGCTCAAAGAACAAGAGTTCATCGTGGGGGCGCGGGCCATTGGCGCTTCCACCTGGCGCATCATGTTCCGCCACCTCCTGCCCAATGCCTTGCCTCCCCTGATCGTGGCCATCTCCATGGGCATTGGAGGGATCATCATCTCCGAATCTACCCTCAGTTTTCTAGGCATCGGTTTGCAACCACCTAATCCCAGTTGGGGAGCCATGCTCTACAGCAACTCTATCCGCTCCTGGCGCACCCGACCGCACCTGGTCATCGTGCCGGGGCTGGTGCTGGCAGCGGTGGTTTTCGCTTTCAACTTTCTGGGCGATGGTCTGAACGAGGCTCTCAACCCCCATCTTGATCAGAGATGAGGCGGGTGAAATCCTTGATCTGAACCTTGATTCATCTATTCCACACTTAAGGAGGTAGGTATGACAACTCTGCTGGATGTGAAGGAACTCAAGACCAGGTTCTTCACTCAGGACGGCGTGGTTCACGCCGTCAACGGCGTCTCCTTTCATGTTGATGAGGGAGAGACGTTGGGCATTGTGGGCGAGAGTGGCTGCGGCAAGAGCGTGAGTGTCCTCTCGGTCATGCGCCTGATACCCACGCCGCCGGGCAGGATTGTGGGGGGGGAGGTGTGGTTTGAAGGTCGCGACCTGTTGAAAGTGGACCAGGACGAGATACGGTCGGTGCGAGGCAACAAAATCGCCATGATCTTTCAGGACCCCATGACCTCTCTGAATCCCGTCCTGACCATCGGGCATCAGGTTGGCGAAGCCCTCCAATTGCACATGGGCATGAACAAGGAACAAGCCCGACAACGCAGCATCGAGCTCCTGGAGATGGTGAACATCCCCGAGGCCGCCGACCGCATTGACGACTACCCCCACCAGTTTTCGGGCGGGATGCGCCAGCGGGTCATGATCGCTATGGCGCTCTCTTGCAACCCCCAGCTCCTCATCGCTGATGAGCCCACCACAGCTCTGGATGTCACTATTCAGGCGCAGATCATTGATCTGGTCAAGAAACTCCGCGACGAGATCGGCATGGCTATCATCTGGATCACCCACGACTTGGGAATTGTGGCCGGTCTGGCTGACCGGGTGGTTGTTATGTACGCCGGTTTCATTGTCGAGTCAGCCAGTTGCAAAGATGTCTACAGCGATCCACGGCATCCCTATACGTTGGGCCTTTTGGGCTCGATTCCGCGCCTCGATGAGGAACGCAAGGAAAAGCTGACCCCCATCGAGGGATTGCCTCCAGACTTGATCAGCATGGCGCCGGGTTGCCCTTTCGCCCCTCGCTGCCGTTTTCAGAAAGAGCTTAATTTGCAGCGTTGTCTGGAGGAAATGCCTCCTCTGGAACCCGTCAGCCCGGGCCACAAGATCGCTTGCTGGGTAGACGTGACCAGCAGCAGCCCCCGCTAGCAAAAGGCTGTTCACCCGCTTTGTCAGTTTGGTCTAGGTCGCTCCCCCCGGATTGCAAATCCAGCGGCCCAGCGGCGGATTTGTAATCCGCCACGAGCAAAAGTGGGATCTGAGCTTCCATTTAAAGTAGAGCTTAAGGGAGATGAAATATGCCAGAAAACGGAATCTTGCTCAATGTCGAAAACCTGAAGATGTGGTTCCCTATCACTCAGGGCATCGTCATCCAGCGCCATGTCGGTGATATAAAGGCCGTTGACGGTATCAGCTTCTTCATCCGGCGTGGTGAGACTCTGGGGCTGGTTGGAGAATCAGGTTGTGGCAAGTCCACCACCGGACGGGCCATTCTACAATTGTATCGTCCCACTGCAGGAGAAGTCTACTTCGAGGGAGAGAACCTGTGCAAGTTGAAGGGCGAGAAGTTGCGCCGTATGCGCCGTAAGATGCAGATGATTTTCCAAGACCCTTACGCTTCTTTGAACCCTCGCATGACGGTGGGCAACATCATCGGCGAGCCCCTGGAGGTTCACAACATTCTCAAAGGCAAAGCCCTGAAAGAAAGGGTACAAGAACTATTGCGGGTGGTGGGGCTTAACCCCTACTTTATCAACCGCTACCCCCACGAGTTCTCCGGCGGCCAGCGGCAACGTATCGGCGTGGCCAGGGCTCTGGCCGTTAATCCTTCTTTCATCATTTGCGATGAGCCCATTTCGGCCCTGGACGTTTCCATCCAGGCCCAGATCATCAACCTCTTGGAGGAGCTCCAGGAGCAGTTTGGCCTGACCTATCTTTTCATCGCTCACGACTTGTCGGTGGTACGTCACATCTCGGATCGGGTGGCGGTGATGTATCTGGGAAAGATTGTGGAATTGACAGACCGGGATACCCTCTACAATGACCCCAAGCATCCTTACACCCAGGCCCTGCTCTCTGCAGTGCCTATCCCTGACCCCTTTGTCGAGGAGAAGCGCCGGCGCATCATCTTGGAAGGCGATGTGCCCAGCCCGGCCAATCCGCCTAAAGGTTGCAATTTTAATACCCGCTGCCCGGTAGTGATGGACATCTGCAGAGAAAACGAGCCCGAGTTCAAGGACATCGGCGGCGAGCACTGGGTAGCCTGCTTCCGCGTCTGAACGGGCTTTGGCCCTCCCGCAGGGTTCGCCACCTGCGGGAGGGTGACACCGGATGGGGC
>JAOZOT010000071.1:0-2326 GCA_029933115.1 Anaerolineae bacterium
GCCCAGCAGCGCACCGATGAAGCTGTGGCCCAACTCAGCCGTGCGGTGCAGACATTGGCCGAAACGGTGCATACAGGGCTCGCTGAACTGCGGCAAGCCGTGGGAAGCCTGGCCAATCGCTTTGGCTTCAGCCTGGAAGAGTTCGTCGCTGCGCTGCTCCCTCCCTACCTGGAACGGCACGCGGGCATTACCAATTTGACCTTGGAGCGTCGCTACTTTGAAATAGCTGACGGCCGGTGGGAAGAGGTAGATCTGGTCGGAACCGGCCGGCGAGACGGACGGCCGGTGACCGTTCTGGCCGAATGTCGAACCACCATTGGAGGTGGGGAAATGCGTCGCCTGGCCACAAAACTGGCAGACGTGGCGGCCACTCTGGCCGACAGGGAGGTCCTCAAAGTAGTTGTGGCTATGAACCTCCACCCCACGGGCGAAGAGGCCGCTCGCGAAACAGGGATTTGGGCCATTCCCTACAGTCGAGTCAATCGTGAGCGTGGCTAAACCTGGGCCAGGTCAATTCTGCCACGTCCAATGATGCCACACCTGCCGGGCAGGAGGTAGGGGAACCAGGAGAAATCTCAATCCCCAACGACCGGTGACCGTTGGGGATTTTCGCTTGAGAGCAATGATATGATCGACCACTTCTTCACGATAGAGAAAAAGGACGAGCGCAGCCGGGCTCGAGCGGGGCTGCTCCAAACCCCTCATGGTGAGATTCTCACGCCGGCCTTTGCCCCGGTGGGCACCCAGGCCACAGTCAAATCCGTCTCACCCCGAGAGCTACGAGAGTTGAAAGCCCCCATCATCATGGCCAATGCCTATCACCTCTATCTACGCCCCGGTCCAGATATAATAGCCAAAGCCGGCGGTCTGCACAGCTTCATGGCCTGGGATGGACCCATTATGACCGACAGCGGTGGCTTTCAGGTCTTCAGCCTGGAGCACCTGCGACACATCGGCGACGACGGGGTGACTTTCCGCTCTCACATTGACGGCTCCGAGCACACCTTCACTCCCGAAAAAGTCATCGCAATCCAAGAAAAGCTGGGAGCCGACATCATCATGTGTTTCGATGAATGTCCCGACCCTTCGGACTATGAGTACAACGTGCAAGCTTTGAAACGCACCCATCGGTGGGCCGAACGCTGCCGGCGAGCTCAGAGACGGGATGACCAAGCTCTCTTCGGCATTGTGCAGGGGGGCGTTTTCCCTGACCTGCGCCAGGAGAGTGCCCGCTTCCTGGCCTCACTGGATTTTCCCGGCTACGCCATCGGGGGACTCTCGGTGGGGGAGCCCAAAGAGGCGATGCACGAGATGCTGGAAGTGACCATTCCCCTGCTGCCCGAGGACAAGCCCCGTCACCTGCTGGGGGTGGGCTCGCCCGAAGACCTGTTTGAATGTGTGTCCAGGGGCATTGACATCTTTGACTGCGTCTTGCCCACCCGCATCGCCCGCAACGGGGCCTTCCTCACCCGCCGGGGACGCCTCAACATCAGAAATGCCCATTTCGCTGACGATTCCGCTCCCATCGAAGAAGGGTGTCAATGCTATACCTGTCGCACCTTTTCCCGAGCCTACCTCCGCCATCTGATCAAAGCCGAAGAGATCCTGGGGCTGCACCTGGCCACCATCCACAACCTGCATTTCCTTTTGAACTTGACGCGCCGGATTCGCCAGTCCATCATCGAGGGCACCTTCGCCGACTTCAAAGAGCGGTTCCTGGCAGATTACAGGATCATCCCCCACGAGGTACGCCGGCGGAACAAGGAACTCAGATTGAAGAGGCTACGGGAGCAAGCATGAGCCAGAGTAACGTTGATGCTGCCATCTCCCGTATCAGGCAGTTCCTGGCAGCCATCAGGGCTCAAGTCGGCGAAGACGAGGTAGCCGTCCTGGAGCAGTACCTTGACCCGCCTCAACGCGACCTCTTTCGGAGAATGTCACCCATTGACCAGCGCCATTGCCTTGATGTCTTCAACACCCTCCTTCAATGGGGATACTCAGACCCCGACTTGCTTCGCGCTGCGCTAGTGCACGACGTTGGGAAGAGAGGGATACATCTCTGGCACCGGGTGGCCGGCGTATTGCTGGAAGCCTTCTGGCCAACGCTGCTGGAGAGACTGGCCGTCAACCGCCCGCAGAGTTGGCTCTACGGCTTTTACATCTATCGGCATCACACCGACCTCGGCGCAGAGCTGGCCAAGCGCAGCGGCTGCTCGCCGTCCGTCGTAGAACTCATCAGAGGACACCACACCCCTTCGGAGAACGAGCGAGCCCAAGCCTTGTGGGAAGCGGACCGGATCAGTTGACCTGACGAGCATCCATACCG
>JAOZOT010000071.1:2426-11831 GCA_029933115.1 Anaerolineae bacterium
CGAGGTAGAGGAGTAAGAGCCGACATGCGCACGAACTTTATTCAAGCCATCATCCTGGGCTTCGTGCAGGGAGCAAGCGAATTTGCGCCCATCTCCAGTTCAGGTCACCTGGTTTTGGTGCCCTGGCTTCTGGGCTGGCCCCCGCCGGGCTTGGTCTTTGACACTGTGGTGCACTGGGGCACTCTGATCGCCGTCCTGGCGTACTTCTGGCGCGACTTTGTAGCCCTGGCCAGAGCGTGGAGCCGGAGCCTGGTCAACCGGAACTGTAGCGACCCGCAAGCTCGCATCGCCTGGCTGATCGTCGTCGGCACTGTGCCCGCCGCGTTGATGGGATACGCAGGAGAAGACTTTTTCGAGAGCCTGTTCGCTGCCCCTACCTGGGTGGCGGGCCTGCTCCTGGTCACCGGCCTGATCCTGGCTCTCAGCGAGTGGCTGGGCCGGCGCCAGAAGGAACCCCACCAACTGACTCTCTTGGATGCTATCCTCATCGGCATCGCCCAGGGTTGTGCCATCGCCCCGGGCCTCTCGCGCTCAGGAGCCACCATGGCTGCCGGGCTTTTCCGCGGGCTCAAACGAGAGGCCACAGCTCGCTATAGCTTTCTTCTGGCCACTCCTATCATCTTTGGCGCCGGGCTGCTGAAACTGGTGGACCTTTTCAAAATGGGAAACGCAACTACGCATCTCCCTTCCCTGGCCCTCGGCTTTCTGACCGCCGCCCTCAGTGGCTATTTATGCATCCGCTTCCTGCTTGCGTATCTGCAACGAGGCAAGCTTTACACCTTCGCCATCTACTGCTGGCTGGCCGGGGGCGTCTCCTTGCTGGTCGCTGTTCTATCTCATTAACCTGTTGACTCGTCATCTCTACCGGAGTAGACACTTGTCCCACCGTGACCTTTTCCGCTCCCTTGCCCTGTCCATCCTGCTATGCCTTCTGACCGCCTGCGGCGCGCCCATGGAACCCCATGAGCCAGTCTATCTCCGGATCGCCGGCTCCACCTCCATGCAACCCTTGATGGAAGACCTGGTCCGGGCCTACACCGAGCGACACGAGTACGTGACCGCAGACGTAGAAGGCGGAGGATCACGCCTGGGCGTCATCCTGGCCAGAGAGAACCAAATTGACATCGGCACCGCATCCCGAAAGCCAACGGCGGGGGAAGAGAGGGATCCAGAGACAGACGCCAAACGGCTGTGGTGGACCGCCGTCGCCCAGGACGGCATCGCCCTGGTGGTCCACCCCCAGAACGCCGTGGACGGCCTGACGCTGCCCCAGGTCAGGGACATCTTTTCGGGTCGGATTCTAGATTGGGAGGAGATAGGGGGAGCATCCGGGGAGATTGTAGTGGTCAGCCGGGAGGACGGCTCAGGTACACGGGAGGTTTTCGAGGAAATGGTGATGGGGAAAAGACGCGTTACCTTGGCCGCTATCGTGATGCCCTCCAGTGAGGCCGTGGTCGAATACATAGCCCACCATCCAACGGCCATCGGTTACGTCTCGATGGGTTACCTCTCCCCCCAAGTGAAAGCCTTGCCTATCGAAGGTGTGAGCCCCACGCCCGAGGACGTTCAATCTGGCGCGTATCCCTTGACCCGCCCCCTCTACCTCCTGACGGGCCAGGCACCGACGGGGGAGGTGAAAGCCTTCATCGAGTTTGCCCTGAGCCCAACGGGACAAGCTGTTGTGGGGCAGCGGTACGGCCACCTGCCCTAAGTTACATGTCACGTAGTTGTGTGCTACGTGTTACCTAGGCGAGATTCGCTAAAGCCACCGACCGGTCAGAAAGGGATTGCCCGCTCGCTCGTGGCCGATGGTGGTGGCCGGGCCGTGGCCCGAATAGACTATGGTCTCATCGGGCAAGGTCAACAGCTTGTTGCGAATGCTGTCCATGAGAGTCTCAAAACTCCCACCGGTCAGGTCGGTGCGGCCGATGCCCATGTTGAACAGAACGTCACCGTCAAAGACCACTTTTTCCTCCTCGTTGAGCAACGAGATACTGCCCACCGAATGTCCCGGAGTATGCAGCACCTTGAGTTTGACCTGCCCCAGAGTCAGCACATCGCCTTCTTCCAGATACATGTCCGGCGGAGGGCTGGAAAACCCCCTCAGACCAAACAAAGACGCCCCCCCGCCACTTTTGAGCATGGGCTCCTCGGCTCGGTGGATGGCCAGCAGCGGCGGCTGTTGCTGGCGCTTTTTTAGCCCCTCGATCACCTCGCCGTTGGCCAGGGTGTGATCAAAGTGGCAGTGAGTGTTGATGACGTATTTTATATCGAGCTTCAGCATCCGAACTTCTGACAGAATGTAGTCTCCATTGCCACCGGGGTCAATGATGGCTCCTTCTTTGGTCTCTTCGCAGCCAACGATGTAACAGTTGGTCATGATGGGGCCGACTTGTAACATTTTGATGATCAATTTGCTTCTCCTTCTTCGATGAGAGTCTGTAAACGCTCTGCAGGAAACTTATCCCTACCCCCTCGAATCCGCGTAGAGCCTGCCACATCAACGACGGGGCGAAAGGAGGGCGTAGGTCTGATTGATTTTGTCCAAGGTGATCAGGCCACGGAAGAAGCCGTCTTCGACCACAGGCACTGCTTTCACCCCCGACTTGGCAATCAACTGCTGGACGTGCAGCAGACTGTCGGAGAGGTTCACGACGGGAAACTCGGTTCGCATCACCTGGCCAACAGGAACGCTGGGACCACGTTCCCGCAAAGTGGCCAGAATGTCCTCCCGAATGAGGACTCCCACCAGACGGCGACCCTCAATCACCGGAAAGTTGGATTGATACCCGTGGAAGATGAGATCCAGAATGTGGGCCAGAGGGGTGGTCGGGGTCACAACTTGGAGTTGTCTGGTGACAGCCTGCCTGACTTGCAACCCCTGCAATGCCTTCTTCACCTCGACCATCTTCCTCTCATAACCAGCACCAGCATAGATAAAGACGGCAATCAAGACCAGTGGGAACTGGAAGAACATCAAGCCCGCTACTCCCAGGAGCACGGCCAAACCCCGCCCTACGTTCACAGCAATGCGAGTCGCTCTGAGATAGTCCAACCGCAGAGCTAACAAGGCCCGCAGCACACGCCCACCATCCATGGGGAAAGCCGGGATAAGGTTAAAGATGCCCAAAGTCATATTCATGCTGAGGAGATAAAAGACCAGGGCTTTCCAATCGGTGCCGTAGAACAAGCCGTCCAGGATCCAACCCAGCAACCTCTGACCAGTGCCGGAGAGTAGATAAACCGGCCGGCTCAGATAGGTAGCGATTTGGGTTATGAGTATCCACAGGGCCAATGGGGCCAACACTCCAGCGATGACGAAATTGACTGCCGGCCCGGCCAGGGAGATGGCCAATTCCTGACTCGACTTTTCGGGGATGCTCTCCATCTGGGCCACTCCGCCGATGGGCAGCAAAGTGATGTCACGCACTTTGACCTTATATCTCATGGCCTGTAGGCTGTGCCCCAATTCGTGCAGCACGACGCAAACGAAGAGGAGAGTGGTAGAAACCACACCAAAGACAGCCCCCCTCAATCCCCCTTCTATCCCCGTTCCCCCTTCGACGGCGGCCCAGAGGATAATGAGCAGGAAGGTGAGGTGCACCTTGATCTCAATGCCTTTGACGGTTGCTACTTTGACAGACCAACCCACGTTGACGCCTCCTCCTGTTCCACAATCTCTTGTAATACAGTCCGGCGCTCCCCTCCACTCAGGCACTCCAGCCGGCGCACATCTCCCAATTCTCAATGCTCAATTCTCAATGGGCTTTCTTGGAGGAGCCTGTGAGGCTTTGGCGAACAGTATCCCTCATCTGCCTCACGAATTGGGAATTCAGAATTGTGAATTGCTCTCGCTCGATGATTTCCCGCAGCTTGCGCCGTCGCCTGGCTCCGCTCAAGGTCTCCAGTTCGCGGATGCCCAGGGGGTCAATCTCCTCTCGCAACAAGCGCACCTCTTCAGCGGTGGGCGGTGGGGTCTCGTGCAGGTCAGGCGCGATCTCTAAAGGGAAGCCGGTCTGGGCCTGTATTTCCTCAATGCTCACCCCCGGGTGACACGAGATCAGGCGCATTCGCCCGTGGGCGTAATCAAACTGCCCCAGGTCGCTGACCAGGTAGCGGGGGCCTGGGCTGGTGACGCCCCGCTGCCGTCTTTCCTCCTCCCCCTCCCCGCTCAGGAAGCCTATCCCACTGCGAAAGTCCAGCCGCTCCACAAATGCCCGTCGCTCGTGACGCGGCACATAGAGGTAGATGCGGGATGAGAAAGCCGTCACGTCGGCGATGCCGCCACAGCCGGGCAGCCGCAGGCGGGGGGCTTGGTAATCACCGATGACGATGTTGTTGAAATTGCCGTAGGGGTCAACCTGGGCTGGTCGGAAGAATTCCTTGGGTGAGAAGGTAGGCAGCACTGCGCCCGCTATTTCGGCAAAGCTCAGGATGTGGGTAGCCCGACCCAGCCATATCTCCTCAACCCGTGACAGGGAGAGGGGAGCCCAATTGTAGCAAATGGAATTGCCGATGGCCGAGACGAAGGCCACGTTGGGGGCATGGGTCAGCTTGGCCAGAATATAGCCGGCCGCCACCAAAGGCGTGGCGATACCTTGGGCCACTACCTCGCCATCCTCGATCTGGCGGGCGATGCAGACGCAAATCAATTCATCTACGGTGTAATCGGTCATTGCTCTTTTTTGATAATTTCCCGCAGCTTGCGCCGTCGCCTGGCTCCGCTCAAGGTCTCCAGTTCGCGGATGCCCAGGGGGTCAATCTCCTCTCGCAGCAAGCGCACCTCTTCAGCGGTGGGCGGTGGGGTCTCGTGCAGGTCAGGCGCGATTTCCAAGGGGAAGCCGGTTTTCTTTTGGATCTTCTCCACCGGCACGCCTGGGTGGTAGGATACCAGGCGCATACGCCCACCTTCGCCCTTGAAGTCGAATTGACCCAGGTTGCTGACCAGGTAACGGGGGCCGGGATAGTCCGGCAGTCGGTGGCCATGCCCCAGGCCGCTGAGGAAATCCAGTTTCTCCACGAACACGGCTCGGCTGTGACGGGGCACGTAGAAATAGACCCGCGAATGGTAGGTTGTCACGTCGGCGATGCCGCCGCAGCCTGGCAAGCGTAGGTGTGGGCGCTCGTAACTGCCACCCATGAAGATGTTGTTAAAATTGCCGTAGGGGTCTATCTGCCCTGGCCGGAAGAACTCTTTGGGTTGCAAGCCGAACAGGACATCGCACACGGCCTCAGGGAAGCTGGTCAGAGCAATGGCCCGGCCCAGCCAGATGTCCTCGATACGGGATATGGACAGGGGAGCCCCGTCGGCACAGATAGTGTTGCCGATAGCTGAACCAAAGACCACGTTGGGAGCGTGAGTCAACTTGGCCAGGAGGTAGCCCGCCATCACCAGGGGAGTGGCAAGACCTTGGGCCAGAGCCTCACCGTCCTCGACCTGACGGGAGATGCAAACGCAGATGAGTTCGTCAACAGTGTAGTCAATTCCCAATGCTCAATTCCCAATGCTCAATCAGAATTGTTTGTGAATTCCGTCAGATATTCGGCGAACCCTCCACCTGCACAAGTCTCCACATAGCGCAAGATCTCGGCCGAATCCAGGGGATAGTCGGGATAGCAGGAGGTGGGCTTGGCTCCACCGGGCGCTTCCACTACCGCCGTGACCCGCAGCCCCACGATGTCGGCTCTCTCCTCCAGTTTGTCAACCACCCGCTCGGCGGTGATGATCACCCGGTCGGAGCTCATGGTCAGCTCCCAATCTACGGCCAGGTTGCCGCCCAGCACGGCGTTGCCGTAGGGATCGGCCAGGCGGGCGTGGATCACAGCCACGTCGGGTTTGATAGCGGGAAAGGCCACGTAGCGCCGGTCGCTATAAGGGTCGTCCACCAACCTGACATCGGGCCGCACCTTCAAAAGGTCTGTCTCCAGCCATCCCTGCCCCGGCATGAACCCCACCCCGGCCAGGGTTGCCCGCAGCCCGAAGGCGATGCTGGCCTCGGTCTCCTCAATGACTTTCACCTCTCCGGCGGTGGCCAGTTTGGTGAACATGGGAGCCAGCCCGAAAGCTTCCATCCCAAAGTAGCAGGAGCGCACCCGGCTGACCAGCCCTGCGCCCACCAACAGGTCAGAGGCGAAACTGGCGGTGAAGGCCAGCAGAGTCAGGTCGCCCGTGCCCTGGCGGATCAATTCCCGCACGAAGGCCACCGGCCGCCGGTAGAGGGTCATCCCCCCCAGGGCCAGCGTGTCGCCCTCGCGGACCAGTTTCACTGCTTCGGTCAGGGTTGTGACTTTGTTGATCATCGTTTCCCCTCCCTTTGAATCCGCGTGAACACTTCTCCTACCTGGGCCACATCGTCAATGGCAAAATCCACTCCGTCTCCCCCGCTGCCGTTCACCAGCACGGTGACCATTCCCAGTTCTTTGGCCGGACTCAGGTTGCGCACCGAGTCCTCGACCATCAGACATTCTTCTGGTCTGGCTCTCAAGATCTCCAAGACACGTCGGTAAGCCCCTGGCTGTGGCTTGTTCTCATAGTTCATGGCCCGCACGTCAACGATGCGGCTGAAATGGTGCTCAACGCCCAGACATCCGAGAACTCGGCGGGCGTGTTCGGTGGTAGCGTTGGTGAAGACTATTTTCTCAGCCTGAATTTCGGTCAAGGCTCTGTCCAGGGCCTCGTCGGGCTGGAGATAGTCGCCCAGGGGAACATCGTGGACGTAGGCCAGATAATCGTCGGGATCAACGTTGTGGTGGATCTGGAGACCCTTCAGGGTAGCGCCGTAGGTCTGGTAGTAATGACGGCGCAGGTCTCTGGCCAGCGTCGGGTCTATGCCTACCCTCTCCTGCATATACTGGAGAATGCGCCGGCCGACGGCCGCCATCAACCCTGTCTCTGTTGGATAGAGAGTCTCGTCCAGATCGAAAAGGATGTACTTGATCATGCTATAGGCTGCTGTTCGAGTAAAAGCCGAGGTCACACAGGACCTTGAGCTTGGGCCGCACGTTCGTCTCAGGCTCCCACTGCAAGAAGCCGGGGAAAAGGTCTGGGTGGGCAGCGATAAAGTCAAACAACGGTCGCTGCTCCGTAGAGATGGCAATGTGCCCGGCTGAGGATGTCTCATGACCGGTGACGACGTACTCTGGCGTCAGGTCAGGGCAGAAGTACAACTGGCCGCCGTACTTTCCGGCCAGATAATCGCGGTAGATGGCCGTTTGGGGCAGAAACGAGAGAAGGCAGGGCAGCACGCGCACGCCCCAATTGCGGAAAAGGACCATCTGAAAGACGGACTTGTAAAAGTCGGTCATGGTCTCGAAGGGGAAGCCCCAAATGAAAAAGGCGTCTACCTCAGGAAAGATCTGCGCCGAGAGAGCGATGACTTCGCCGGCCCGGCGGGCGGTAAAGCCTTTGGCCACCTGGCGCAATACAGCATCGGACCCTGATTCGACGCCATAGCGGACATGGACACAGCCGGCGTCGGCCATGGCGCGCAGCATCTCCTCGTCCACCAGGTTGATGCGGGTGAAGCACTTCCAGTGCACCGGCAAGCCGGCCGACTTCAGTGCGGAGCAAAAATCGAGCATCCGCCCCTTGTCCGAGACAAAGTACTCGTCCTGGAGCAGGAACATGGTCACGCCGTAGGTCTCGAACAGGTGTCGCATCTCGGCCACCACGCTCTGTACGCTCCGCAGTACGGCCTGATGCTCCCAGATGGGGGCCACGCTGCAAAAGGTGCAGCGGTAGGGACAACCGCGTGAGGTGACGACGCCGTAGCCTTGGTAGGCGGCCATGTCCAGCCGGTGGTAGGCAGGCCAGGGCAGGGCGTCAAGGTCGGTGATGCGAGGTCGAGGCCGGTTCTCGATGGGGTGACCATTCGAGCGCCAACTGATGCCGGCCACGCTGTGCAAATCCCGCCCGGCAGTGAGGGCGTCCATCAGATCTACAATGGTGCGCTCTCCTTCGCCGCGGACGATGATGTCCACAGCGTCGAACTTCTGCAGGATACCCCGCTCGACGGCGGTCGGGCCGGTGCCACCCAAAATCACCGTCTTCTCAGGATAGCGGGCCTTAAGGGCCTGGGCGACCAGGAGGGTGTAGGGCAACAGGTTGGCCATGCAACTGAAGCCGACGATGGGCGCGCTGTCCTCCAGAAAGGCCAGCGTATGTTCGATGTCAAAAGGGTTCTCCCCGGTGGCCAGTTGATAGTCGCGCAGGTCAACGCGGTAGCCGTGCTCTTCCAGAACGCTGACCAGGTAGAGGAGGCCCAGAGGGACGTGGAGCTCACGGTCCACCCGGTCGGCGTAAACGATGTAGAGCAGGTTCATGTTGACCAGGGTGATGTCATGCATTTCGTGCTACTTGCTCCAAACGGCTGAGGACGGGTTTAGAGAGCAGCGCCTGGCGCTCCTCATCGCTCAGGGGCAAGTCGGGCCGGGTCAGTATCGCCTGCCGGGAGTCGGCCAGGAACGCGGTGCGGAAGTCTTCGCTGGTGCGCAGCAGGGCCTCGGCCACAGCGAAAGGCGTCGGGTAGATGCTCAGTGGCCGGATGCCTCGCGTCCGCTCGCCCATGTAAAAGTCCTGGTCACCTACGAAGGGGGCTACCAGTTCGAGTTGAGCAGCCAGACGGCGGCGCCTTTCCTCTTCAGCGTCCGGTGGCATCCCCCTCGTCGGCATCACGCTGCGTGTGGCCCCTCGTGTCAAGGCCCGGGGCTGCCCCAGGTCTTCCACGTCCAGGTGGTGCAGCATGGCCAACTCGGTCGGCGTGAGCGTCAACCCCTCGGCAGCCAGGGTCCCCTCTGGGTTGGCCACCAGGTCACGGGCCAATGATGGGTTCTCGGCCAGCCGCTGGAGCAGAGCCTGCAAACCGGGGCTGACGCCGGATGGCTCTTTCTCGTCCTCATTGGGCCGGCCGCCAACGATGGTTAAAGCTGGAGAATTATGATCGCTCACAAGTCGTACCTCTCACTCTCTTAACAAGTTCACGAATTCATCTACGCTCAGACCAGCCTGCCGGATGACAGCTCTGAGTGTGCCTCGGTCCAATACTCTATGGTCAGGCACAACTACCTGCGCAAAGGGCTCATCGCGCCGCAGGATCAGATGGCTACCTGTTTGCCGTTTCAGGTAGAAGCCTGCCTGTTCAAGCGCCCGCACACACTTGCGTCCTGAAATCATGGGTAGCTTGCTCATACGGCCACCGTCAGAAGTTCAAACCGCTCCTCAGGAACCGGCAGGCCATCCTCCTCGAGGGCAGCAATGTACCCCTCGATGGCCTCACGGATATTCTGGATAGCCTCTTCCTTGGTCTTGCCCTGGCTGATACATCCGGGCAATGTGGGACACTCAGCCACCCAGTAGCCATCTTCTCCAGGATAGACGATCACCTGTCGCATGGTTTGACCTCCATT
>JAOZOT010000491.1 GCA_029933115.1 Anaerolineae bacterium
GGCTTTCTTCACCCACCACAGATTCCAGTAGTTCTGCCACCCGTCAAAGCCGTCGCCGGGGATGGCGGTGGTGAACTCTGTGACTAGCGGGAAGGTCATGATCAGGGTCAAGACCAGATAGCCGACAAGGGCTATAAGGTGATGGGTGAACTGAGATTTGAGCTTGGACGATGGCATCTCGCTCTACAGTCAGTGCGCCTCCACAGCAGGGCGGGGGCGTGAGCTCGGTCGAGACGTTCACGCCAAAGAATCCCCAGGCTTTGCTGCGCAAGCCTTCAACACGCTCACTCGAAGAAACGATACTTGAAAAGGATGAAAACGTGGAGGATGAAATCCCGCCAACTGATTTTTTTCCCCTCGCTCACAGAACGAGGGTTATAGGAGATGGGTACCTCTTTGATCTCATAGCCTCGCTTACGGATCTTGGCCGTCACCTCTGGGCAGAACTCGAAGCCGGTGCATTTCAAATCAATGCTCTTCAAGAGGTTGGTCTTGAAGACCTTGTAGCCCGTTGGTTCGTCGGTGATGCCGGCTTTGTAGAGAAGATTGGTGAGCAGGCTCAGAAGCATCCCTCCTACCAGGAACGGCAATGCGCCTTGCCGATTGCCTTTGCGCAGCATCCGGGAGCCATAGACTACCTCGACATGGTCGTTCAGCATGGGGCGCAGCAAGGCTGGGTACTCATCGGGGTTGTATTCCAGGTCTGCGTCCTGAATAAGCACGATGTCACCCGTCACCTGCTCCAGTGCCGTTCTGATGGCCGCCCCTTTGCCCTGATTCCTTTCATGGTGGATGACTTTGACCCCGTCACCTTGGAGCTTTTCCAGCAACCGGCCGGTCCCGTCCGTCGAGCCGTCGTTGACGACGATGACCTCTTTCTCCAGGCCGCACGTCTCTGCCTGCGCTACCCTGGCCAGGACCGCTGTGATCGTTGCTGCTTCGTTGTAACAGGGGATGATGATAGAGAGCTTTTTCAAGGTCTCGCCTTTCCGGTTGATCGTGTCCACGCCGAGGACTCGGTTCCCCACTGATGGCTACTGCCCGATCTTATCACGCACCCAGAGGTTTCGTCACCTTTCCAGGAGTCTCATCACAGAGGGGAAGCTGGTCGTATCGGTATGGGGCAGGAAGAGAGCCGACATGAACTGATCCATAAAGCGGTTGTCGGCGCTGAGTTCCAAATAGGTCATCTTGCTGGCGATCTCGGCTACTTCGCGACGCAGAGCGCGTGAGAGAAGGGAGTAGTATGCTCCCAGAACGGAGGTGTTGCCCAGATACTTGAAACGCTCCCACGGCAAGTCGGGAAGCAAGCCTATCTGGATGGCTTTCTCAATGTTGATATACTGGCCAAAAGCGCCACCGATGAGGAACTGCTCAATGTCGGCCAGTTCCAGGCCCACACTGTGCACCAATACCGAAAAGCCGGCGTAGATAGCTGCCTTGGTGCGGATCAAGTTCTCGATGTCCACCTCGGTGATGACGATGTCGTGGCCGATGCCTGTCTCGGCCGCCCAGGCGACCACGTACTCACCACCGTGGTCACCCACCCGGGTTCGAGGAGTGGGCAGGTCCCGATGTATTTTCCCCGACTTGTCAATGACCCCGGTGATGAACATCTCGGCCAGGAGAGAGATCATCCCTGAGCCGCAGATGCCTCGCGGAGGGACGTTGCCGATGACGCGGTAAGTAGGCTCATAGCCATCGGGGTTGATCCAAATTTCCTCGATGGCTCCCGCCGTGGCCCGCATCCCGTATCGCACCCCCGAACCCTCAAAAGCGGGCCCGGCCGAGCAGGCGCAGGCCAGCAGCCAATCGGCGTTGCCCAATACCATTTCGCCATTGGTGCCCACATCCATGAAAAGGGTCAGGGCATCGGTCTTGTACATCCCAGAACTGAGGACACCGGCCGTGATGTCGGCTCCCACGTAGGCTCCCACCCCCGGCAGGCAATCAACAATCCCCTGGGGGTTGATGTTGAGACCTACTTCCTCCGCTGTCATAGGCGGGGGATGGGAGATGGTTGGGATGTAGGGTTCCTCGCGGATGTATTTAGGATTCAGGCCCAGGAAGAGCTGGATCATGGTGGTATTGCCGGCCACCGTTGCTTTATTAATTTCCTGGGGGCGGATGTCGTTGCGGCCACTCAGTTCGTCAATCAGACCGTTGAGGGTCTTGAGCACCAGGCGTTGTAGATGGGCCAGCCCATCGCCTTTCTGAGAGTAGATGATGCGTGAGATAATATCCTCGCCGCAGGAGATCTGGCCATTGTACTCTGAGGCCCGGTCTATGACCTGACCGCTCGACAGGTCAACCAGGTAAACCACATTGGTGGTGGTGCCGATGTCAATGGCCAGGCCGAAAGATTGGGTCGTCTGGTCGCCGGGCAGGATGTTTATCAGATAAGGGCCACAGTTGTTGGCCGGCTCGCTATCCCCCATCTCCAGGACGGCCGTCACCTGCCAGTTGGCGTCGCGTAGGGTAGTGGCCAGCTTCTTGAGCACCGGCAAGCTGGTGGTCAGATCGGGAAAATTATGCTGGGCTTTCAGCTCCCGTCGCAGCCGATCAAAGTCAGAGGTGTTGTCCTCCAGGCTGGGAGGCTCTATAGTGACGAAGAATTTGCCGATGGAGGGGTCAATGGGCCACTCGAGCTCTAGGGGCAAAGCGATCCTCTCTGCCCCTTTAGCCTCTTCGACGATCCGGCGTTCGATTTTCTCTTGCTCAGGCACAAAGAGGATCACGTCGCCTTTGACTACCGTCTGGCAGGCCAGAGCGTAGCCTTCCTCTTCTTCGGCCGGAGAGAGCTTGGCGCTGGGTCGCCGGCTGACCGGTCCATGCTCCACCAGCAGCTTGCAACGACCGCACCGCCCTTGACCACCGCAGGGCAGGTTCAGATCGATGCCGGCCTGAGTGGCGGCGTCCGAGAGTAGAGTGCCAACCTCAACTTCTATTACTTTGCCCGAGGGCTTGAAGATGACGATACACTTGTCGCTAATTGTACTGCTCCTTACGCAACACACGACACGCACATAACTACCCAGGCATGGTTGATTTCAAGCCCCCTGCGAAGCGGGGGGTCGGTGAT
>JAOZOT010000492.1 GCA_029933115.1 Anaerolineae bacterium
TGATCGAATGGATCGCCGAGGGTAAGGCTTCCACCACCGGCGGGCCTATGGCCTCCCGTTTGAGAAGCCTGTTGAAGACAAAAACCCTGATCGTTGTAACCGATGGTCTGACGGCCAAGCAGTTGCAGGACATGGACATGGAGCACGCTCCTTCTGTCGAAGAGGCCATCGGCCGGGTCAGTGCCAGATACAAAGGGCCTGACGTCATCGTCTTGCCCGTAGGCAGCTCGACTTTCCCCTACGTGGAGAAGAAAGCGGGGCTGGCGAAGGCTGCTTGAAAACAGAGAGAGGCTGAAGCGAAATCGGTGCGGAGTGCAATTAGGCGCGATTGTTTCCTGACCAGAAGGGCGAAGGGGGCCAAAGACCTGGCATAGGATTGGCCCCTTTCGCATCTCTATTGCGCTTCGGGTTGTGCTTGCGAACCCTACACGATTCGTTCATTGTCACAAACGGGGAAAGCTGGTATAATATAGAGGGATTGCAGTGGGGTCCCATTTTGCTCGTGGCGGATTTGCAATCCGCCGCCTGGCTGCTGGATTGCAAATTCAACAGGAGCAGTCTATGATTGGCAGGTCATTAGTGGAACATGGACATCATTCGAACTGAGGGGCTGACCAAGCAATTTGGTGATTTTGTAGCCGTTGATGGGGTGACCCTGACTGTATCAGAGGGTGAAGTCCTGGCTCTGCTGGGACCCAATGGAGCAGGCAAGACCACCACGGTCAGGATGCTGGCTTCTATTCTCAAACCTACCTCTGGTTGGGCCACCATTGCCGGCTATGACATCGTCAAAGACGCCCGGACAGTGCGCCGCATCGTGGGGCTGCTGACCGAGTTCCCCGGTCTGTACCTGCGTATGCGGGCCCTCGAATACCTGGATTTCTTCGGCCAGTTGCAGGGCCTCTCACCTCAGCAAAGACGGCAGCGCAGCGAAGAATTGTTAGCCCGCTTCAAGATGTGGGAAGCCCGTGACCTGCGCCTGGGTGAATATTCCAAAGGGATGCGTCAGAAGCTGGCTTTGATCCGGGCCATGTTGCACGACCCCCAGGTCCTCTTTCTCGATGAGCCCACCTCGGCCATGGACCCCCACAGTGCCAAATTGGTGCGCGATTGCATCCTTGACTTGCGCCGCGAACGGCGTACTATCATCATCTGCACCCACAACCTGGCCGAGGCGGAGCTTCTGGCCGACCGCGTGGCCATCATCAGGCGCGGGCAAATCGTCGCCCTGGGGACTCTGGCCGAGCTCCGAGCGCGCCTCTTGGGTGACCCCGTTCTGGAGCTGCGTCTGGCCCAGTCCCTGGATGGCTTGTTGCCCCTCATCGGCGATTTGATTGAGGTTGAGGAGCGGGGGGAAACCTGGCTGCGCTATCGTACAGCCCAGCCTGAAGTGATCAATCCCATCCTGATTCAGCGCCTGGCCCGGGAGGGGACAGATGTCATCACTCTCAGCGAAGTGCCACGTAGCTTGGAAGATGTCTACCTGAAGATTGTGGAGGAGTGAGGCGAGGTGGTGTCTGTGATTTCGGAGAGACTGCGTAGGGGATCAAGCTCGCTGGCTATGGCTCTCATCGTCACCAAGCGAGAGCTGCGCGACAGCCTGCGCGATTGGCGCATCGTCTGGCCCATCGTTATATTGACACTGGTTTTCCCCTGGCTGATGAATTTTACGGCCAAGGTCAGTACCAGCTTTGTGGAGAAGTACGGCGCTGCTCCCATCGGCCCTCGTCTGATCCCTTTCCTGCTGATGATCGTGGGCTTTTTCCCCATTTCCATCTCCTTGGTCATTGCTCTGGAGACTTTTGTCGGGGAGAAGGAGCGCAACAGTATAGAGGCCCTCCTGACTACCCCCATCTCCGACAGCGAGTTGTATCTGGGCAAAATGCTGGCGGCCATGATTTTACCCCTAATGGGCAGCTATTTGGGCATCACAGTTTACCTCATCAGTCTGTACTGGTCAATGAGGTACGTTCCCCCTCTCAACCTGCTTGTTCTGATTGTGGTGCTGACCACTATGCAGGCTCTGGTCATGGTCTCGGGAGCGGTGGTCGTGTCCAGTCATACTACCAGCGTGCGGGCGGCCAACCTCCTGGCCAGCTTCATTCTCATTCCCATGGCCCTGTTGGTCCAGGCAGAAAGTGTCATTATGTTCTGGGCTCGCTACAATGTGTTGTGGTGGATTGCACTGGGCCTGGTAGTGGTTGACCTCATCCTGGTGCGCATGGGCGTGCGCATCTTTAACCGCGAGGAGATCCTGGCCCGGCAGATTGACGAGCTCAACTTGCGGTTCGCTTGGCGGACCTTTGTGGGCTTTTTCCGGCGTCCGCCTGAGTTGGCCCTTGCTCCCAATTGTGGAGAAGAAGGGCGCTTCACCATTGGCCGTGTCTACAGGCATGACATACCGCATCTCCTGCGCCGCCAGTGGTTGCCTCTCACTGTAGTGCTCGTCGTGCTGGCGGCCAGTTTAGCTCTGGGATGGTCCTATGCCCCTCGCTATCCTTTGCCCCCCAAAGCCCTCCAATTGCAGAATCTGTCTCACGATGTCTTTGAGAAGGCGCCGGCTATTGGCTTCTTGCCCACTTTTAGCACTTCCGGCATCTTCCTCAACAACGTGCGGGCGTTGCTTCTGGCTGTGCTGCTGGCGATTTTATCCCTGGGGGTGTTGGCCTTCTTCCCGCTGATGATCCCCATCGGTTTGATTGGTTTTTTGATGGGCGAGGGACCCATTGTGGGCTACAATCCCTTCATCTTCTTTGCCGCTTTCATCCTGCCTCACGGTATCGCTGAACTGCCTGCAGCCATCATTGCCACCGCCTTTGCCTTGCGTGTCGGAGCCTCGATGGTCTCTCCGCCCTCTGGTCTCACGGTGGGTGAGGGGCTGCTCCTGGCTCTGGCCGACTTTGCCAAGATTTTCCTCTTCCTGGTAGTGCCGCTGCTCCTCCTGGCCGCTTTCCTCGAAGTCAATCTCACCCCTCACGTTGTCCTCTGGCTTAAAGGAGCCTTCTAGTCTGTAACAAAACGGAGAAGCATCGGTGGCAAAGCTGACCATCCTTGGCTCGGCGGCCGCGGTCCCCGACA
>JAOZOT010000072.1:0-7099 GCA_029933115.1 Anaerolineae bacterium
TACCCAAGTGTCATCTCCTGACACCACTGAGTTTGGTTGATAATTATACCCCAATAAATAGCACCTGTCAAAGGCTCGCCAAGAAGGTCTCGGCCGCCTTGGTGGCCACGTACAGGAACGGAGCGGAGGCCAATCCTAATAGACCCACCCCCAGGCCCGTCACCAGCAACGCGATAGTAGAAAGGACCGGCACGGGCACCGGTTCCTCGGACGGCGGTTCGTCGAGGTACATCACCCGGGCCACTATCAAATAATAGTAGAGGGAGATGATGGCGTTCAAAACGCCGATCACCACCAGCCACACCAACCCCTGTTCAATGGCTGCAGCAAAGATATACAGTTTGCCAAAGAACCCGGCCACCGGGGGAATCCCTCCCAAGGACAGGAGAGCCACAAGCATCACCAGGGCCAGCGCCGGAGACCGCCGGCTCAGGCCGGCGAAATCCTTGATCTCATCGCTGCCTGTGACATTAGAGATGAGGATCACCACGGCAAAGGCGCAGATATTGGTGAGGGTATACATGATCAAATAGAAGATGGTCGAAGCCACGCCCAGAGCCGAGACGCTGACTACACCAATGAGGACATAGCCAGCCTGAGCGATGCTCGAATAGGCCAACATGCGCTTGATATTTGTCTGAGGGATGGCCACTACGTTGCCCAAAGTCATGGTCACCACCGACAGAGCGCCAAGCACCGCTATCCATTCAGGCTGGATGAAATCGAAGGCCCCAATGAAAACGCGTATCAGAACGGCAAAGCCCGCCGCCTTGGAAGCCACGGAGACGAAAGCGGTGACCGGCGTGGGCGCACCTTCGTACACATCAGGCGACCACATGTGAAAGGGGACGGCAGCGATCTTGAAGGCAAAGCCCGCCAGCAGGAGCAGAGCGCCCAGGATGACCGGCAGTTGGAGGTTTGAAGTGGCCAGAGCAGCCGCAATCTCCTTCAGGCCCGTTTCCCCGGTCAGCCCATAGACCAGGCTCATCCCGTAGAGCATCAAAGCTGAGGAAAAAGCACCAAACAGAAAATACTTAAGGCCAGCTTCGCTGGACTTGGGGACATCCCGCAGATAGCCAGCCAGGACGTAGAGAGTGATACTGGTCAATTCCAGAGCCACGTAGAGCATGATCAGATCGGCAGCAGTGGCCATGAGACTCATGCCCAAGGTGGCCAGGATAACCAACCCATAATACTCCCCGTGCCACTTTAGGGGCGCATAGTCCACCGAGATCAGCACCGTCAGGATGGCGGCGACGATGAAGGTCTCCTTGAAAAGCAAAGCCAGCAAGTCGGGCTTGAGCATCCCGCTGAAGACCAGTTCGCCTCCCGTCCACGACCAGAATATGTTGAGGACAAAGATGGCAGCCAGGCCGGCTGCGGCCAGCCAACCCAGCCACTTTCTTTTGTCACCACCGCTGAACAGATCTAATCCTAAAACCAGAAAGGCCAAACAAAACAGTGCTATCTCTGGCACCAATGCTGAGAACTCCAAGGCTAACCTCCCAATCTGGCGACGATAGGCACCACGCCGGTGTTGATGAGATCCATCAAGATGGATGGGTAAAGGCCGACAACGATCAGAATGGCGCACAGGATTAAGAGAGCGATTTTATCAAGGATTGTCACGTCCCCCACGTGTTCAAATTCGGGTTTGAGGGGGCCGAAAAAGACGTGCTGCACGACCCGCAAGATGTAGGCCGCAGTGATGACGATGCCCAAGGCGGAGATAGCCGCCACCACGGGGTAGGTCTGCCAAACACCCATGAAGATCTGCAACTCGGCGACGAACCCAGAAAGCCCCGGCATACCCATGGACACCAGACCCCCAATGATGAAAGCTATCGCCACCACGGGCATTTTCCGCACAAAGCCTCCCAGGTCTGGTATATGGCGCGTGTGGGCGCGGTCGTAGACGCAGCCTACCACAGCGAAAAAGAGGGCCGTCATAATACCGTGAGAGAACATCTGCAAGGTGGCTCCGTTCATACCCATCACGTTCATGGTCGCCCAGCCCATGGTCACCAGCCCCATGTGGCTCACACTGGAATAGCCGATGACGTACTTAAAGTCCTGTTGGGCCATGGCCACCATCGCTCCGTAGACCACGTTGACCACGGTCAGGATGACCAGCCAGGGTAGCCAGAATTTGGCCCCCTCGGGCAACAGAACGACCGCCACCCGCAGGCCGCTGTAGGCTCCCAACTTCATCAAGACCCCAGCGTGCAACATACTGGCTGCCGTGGGTGCGGCCACGTGGCCATCAGGCGACCAGGTGTGGAAGGGCCAGAGGCCAGCCAGCACCCCGAACCCAACGAAAATAGGCAGGAAGAAAGCCCGTTGAAAATCCACCGGAAAGTCAACCTTGGCCAGTTCCAGCAGGTCAAAGGTGTGCAATCCACTCTTGAAGTAGATGGCCAAGGCACCGACCAGGGCAATGATGCTGCCTACCAGCAAATAGAGAGTCAACTTCATAGCTGCGTATTTTCGGGTCACCGGCCAACCCCAGACGCTGATGAGGATAAACATGGGCAACACGGCTATCTCATAGAAAAGGAAGAGCACAAACATGTCCATCGTCATGAAGACGCCGAAAACGCCCGATACCAGCAGCATCATCAGCGCGAAGAATTCCTTGGTGCGCGGCACCGCCCACGAGACCAGACAGCCGGTAAAGATCACGAACCCGGTCAGGAGTAACATAGGCACGCTGATCCCGTCCACCGCCAGATGGTAAGAAATGCCCAGCGTGGGTATCCAACGCGCATATTCTTCGAACTGGAAGCCCCCTCTGGCCATGTCGTAGGCAAAATAGACATAGATGGAACAGACCAGCGAAATGAAGGCCGCCACCGTGGCCACAATCTTGATGGCCAAGGTCTTCTTTTCGGGCAAGGCCATGATGACAAAAGCCCCGACTATGGGAGAGAAAAGGATAACGCTCAGGAATGGGAAGTTCATAAAGCTGTCCCTCACTCTTGTTTGCACCTCACCCTACCCTCTGGCTCCCATCCTCTCTCCTGGCAGGAGAGAGGATGGGGGTTGAGGGACGGGGTGAGGTCAAATATCAGCCGATCAGGTGCAAGACCGTTTGATTGATAACATTCAAGATCCAGGATGGATAGACCCCAATGGCCAACATCAGGACCATGAGAGGGGCTACGGCCACGACCTCTCGGAGGTTTATCTCTGTTAACTCAGCCCAACGAGGGTTGAGAGGTCCCAGCAACACCCGCTGGATCATCCACAGCAGATAGGCTGCGGTGACTACCAGGCCCAGGGTGGACAGGACGGTAAAGACCGTGAAAACGGGGAAGGCCCCTCTAAAGACCATGAACTCGCTGACGAAACCGTTCAAGCCCGGCAGCCCCAACGAAGCCAGGGTGCAGAAGAGCAAGATCCCGCCGTAAGCCGGCACCACCACGCCAAGCCCGCCAAAGTCCTCCAGATTCCGGGTGTGAGCGCGCTCATAGATGACACCGACCAGGAAAAACATGGCCGCCGCCGTTATGCCGTGATTGAACATCTGCAAGACTGCTCCGTTGTAAGCCATCACCCGACTCTCCAGCGGAGCGCCGGCCACAGCTATGGTGGCGATACCCAGGATGACGAAGCCCATGTGGTTGACAGACGAATAGGCCACGAGCCGTTTGAAATCCTTCTGGGCCATAGCTGCCAGCGAGCCCAACACCACCCCCAGAAAAGCCAGGACTGCAATCAAGAGGGCGTAGGTCTGAGCCATGTCGGGGAAGATGCCCAGTACAATGCGCAGGAAGCCATAGGCACCCAACTTGAGGAGCACGCCCGCCAGGAGCATGGACCCGGCTGTGGGAGCCTCGGTGTGGGCGTCGGGCAGCCAGGTGTGGAAGGGCCAGACAGGCACCTTGATGGCAAAGGCCAGGGAGAAGGCGAAGAAGGCCAGAATGCGAGCCGTGGCATTATCAATGAACCATAGGGCACGCCCCTCACCGAGGAAAGGACTTTCCCTGGTCAGGGTGACAATGTCAAAAGTGCCGCTCTCAAAGCCGCCTGTGGCCCACCAGATGAGCTGGATGGCCAGCAGCATGGCCACGCTGCCCGCCAGAGTGTAGACGAAGAACTTGAAGGAGGCGTAGCGGCGATTGTCCCCACCCCAGATGTTTATCAGGAAGTACATGGGCACCAGGCCGATCTCCCAGAAGATGTAGAAGATGACGAAATCGAGGGAGACAAAGACCCCAAACATGCCCATCTCCAGCATCAGGAAGAGGGCGAAATAGGCCTTGACGTGCTCTTTGATGCTGAAGGAACAGAGCAACGCCGCCGGGGTAAGCAGGGCTGTCAAGAGTACCATGGGCACGCTGATGCCATCCACGCCCAAATGGTAACGGGAATGGATCACCGAGAACCAGGCATAATCCTCCTCAAACTGCATACCCGGCTGTGCCGGATCGTAGTTCACCCAGATGACGATGGCCAGGATCAAGGGGATGAGACTGATGAGAAAGGCCGTCCACTTGATGGCTTTTTCCTTCTCCTCAGGGATGAACAGGATGATAACCGACCCGAGAATAGGGATGAAGGTGATCAGCGTCAGGATAGGAATGGGAAAGTCCATCTACGTTTCTCCTAGAAGAGATACATGTACAGTGCTATGATCAACAGCACAGGGATAAGGGCCACCAACAAGTAGTTCTGCACCCGACCGGTCTGGAGGGGGCGAACAGCCCGCCCTGTCCACGTGACGCTGTTACCCACCAGATTCACAACTCCGTCAACTATGTTTCTATCGAACCAGCGATTGCCCAACGCTATGGCGAAGGCCACCCTGGCAATGGTGTGCAGAATCCCGTCAATAGCGCCTCTATCAATCCAGGTATAGACCTGGTTGGCGAGCCACACCGTAGGACGAATGAAGACGGCCGCGTAAATCTCGTCAATGTAGTACTTGTTGCGGAGAAGGGTGTGAATGGGTCCCAGGGCTTTCACCAGTGGATCAGGATCTCCAGCCTTCATGGGCTTCCACCCGTAGACGAGCCACCCCAGGAAGAGGCCGCCCAGAGCCACCACCAGGGAGACCGCCAGCGGGAAGAAGTTAAAGGGCACTGCCTCGGCCTCGATGTGCAGGGCCTCAGCCAGGCTGCCGATGAAATGATGGAAGGGGTTGTGCAGGATGCCGCCCAGCAGAGGAAAATCCTCGGGGATGCCGACCCAACCGCCGACCACGGCGAAGAAAGCCAGAACCACCAGCGGCACCGTGACCCAGGGCACACTCTCGGGCACGTGCTCCGCCACTTTGGTGCGAGGCTCGCCGAAGAAGGTCATGAAGATCTGCCGTCCGGTGTAGAAAGCGGTCAGCAGCGCGGCCACAGCCAGCGTCCAGAAGACCACGATGTGACCGTGAGTCCAGGCGTCAGCAAAGATCTCATCCTTGGACCAGAAGCCAGCGGTGATGATGGGGAAACCGGACAGGGCCAAGCCCCCGATGATGAAGGTCCAGGCCGTGAAGGGCATCCTCTTGAGCAGCCCGCCCATGCCCATCATGTCATTGGGGTCGAAAGGCTCGTGGCCGTGCTCGCCGTGGGCCACCTCATGATGGGCGTGCTCCATGCCGTGGATGACCGAGCCGGAACCCAAAAACAGGAGGGCCTTGAAGAAGGCGTGGGTCAGCAGGTGAAAGATGCCGGCCACGTAGGCTCCAATGCCCAGAGCGGCGATCATGTAACCCAACTGGCTGATGGTGGAGTAGGCCAGTACCCGCTTGATGTCATTCTGGGCCACAGCGATAGTCGCGGCAAAGAGGGCAGTGAAAGTGCCGATAAAAGCCACCACCGTGAGCTGCGGTCCGTGTTCCACGGCGGCAAAGATGGGGAACATGCGTGCCACCATGAAGACACCGGCCGAGACCATGGTCGCGGCGTGGATCAAGGCACTGACCGGAGTAGGGCCTTCCATCGCATCAGGCAGCCAGACGTGGAGGGGGAACTGAGACGATTTACCCACCGCTCCGCCAAAGATCAGGATGGCGATGACCGTAGCCACCGGCAACGTCCCCACCAGGGGCAGGGTCACGCTGGTCTCGGCCAGGGTGTGGAGGGTCTCGGGAGCGAAAATGTGCTCGTAGGACAAGTAGCCCGTCTGAGAGTAGAGATAGAGCATTCCCACAAACATGATCACGTCGCCGATGCGGGTGGTGATGAAGGCCTTGATGCCGGCCAGGTAAGCCGAGCGCTTCTCGAACCAGAAGCCGATAAGGAGGTAAGAGCAGAGGCCCATGACCTCCCAGAAGATGAAAAGCATCAGCAGGTTATCGGCCACCACCAGGCCCAGCATCCCGCAGGCGAAAAGGGAAATGTAAGCGAAAAAGCGGGAGTAGCGGGGGTCACCGTGCATGTAGCCCACAGAATAGATGAAGATCATCAAACAGACCAGAGGCACCATGAAAAGGCCAGCCACGGTCAGGGGGTCCACCAGGACACCCATAGTGAACCACCCCTCGCCTACGGGAAGCCACGGAAAAGCGGCGTGGAAAGGTTCCTCCCCCAAAGTATGGATTCCAATGGCTGCCCAGAAAATCAGTTGGGCGACAACAAAGGACAAACCAATGGACCCAATGGCAATCCAGTGGCTGACCCTCTTCCAGCGGTTGAAGAAGAGGATAATCAGGCCGAAGGACAACAAAGGAAAGAGGGGGATCAGCCAGGTTAGGTTAAAGACAACAGGAAATGATTCGTGCATAAGCTACCTCTCTCGAATCCCAAATCTCAAATCCCAAATTGGGATTTGGTCATTCTCCTCGATTACCACTTCATCAGGTTGATATCTTCTACGACGACGGTATCGTGGCTGCGGTAGATGGCGATGGTCAGCGCCAGCCCCACGGCGGCCTCGGCGGCGGCCACCGTAAAGGCAAAGATGGCAAAGACCTGGCCAGTGGAGGCCGCCGGTGTGATGTAACGCCAGAAGGCCACCAGATTGATGTTGACGGCGTTGAGCATCAACTCAATGCCCATCAGGATGCCGATGGCGTTACGGCGAGACAACACGCCGTACAGGCCGATGCAAAAAAGCGCAGCGGCGACAATTAAATACCAACTCAAAGGAATGGTCATGATAAGCC
>JAOZOT010000072.1:7199-11798 GCA_029933115.1 Anaerolineae bacterium
AAAAGCGCAGCGGCGACAATTAAATACCAACTCAAAGGAATGGTCATGATAAGCCCCTCAAGTGAAATCTTTCCTCTGTGCAATCTCAGCGTGGGGTCTTCAGCCCCGCGCCGTCCTACACCTCGCCATTAATCAGGAACTCCGCCGTTGGGTATTTTGCCTCAAGTTTCGCAATAACCTGTTCCACAACATCGCCCAGGGCCAACTGCTTTGCTATTTACCCTCTGTCACATCAACCTAACGGGACAGCACTCCAGCGGAGCAACTGAGGGAAGGATGAAGAAATCTGTACCCTCGGTTTCCCTCAGCGCGACCTCATGAGCGTATTCCTCCACTTCCAAAAGTTGAACTTCGGGCACATAAATTTCGATATCTACATCCTCGTCCCCGTACACTTCGTCGCTCATCAAGCACACTGCGTTCTTGTACTTCTCCTTCACCTTACCGATTATCATTTCCACATAGTCCACGACAGTCACTGGCTACTCCCTCTCCCGGGCGATGATAATCGAACCCACCAGGGCTACCAAAAGCAGCACCGAGGCTACCTCGAAAGGCACCAGATAAGTACTCATCAAATCCTGCCCCAGGATGCTGATGCTTTCCTCCGAGACGGTGGCTTCCACCACCGGCCAGTTCACCTGGAGCAAAATCAGAGCCAACGCCACGAAGAGAAGCACAGCCCCCAAAGCCGACCAGCCCCATTGGGCATTGCGCTGCACCAGGTCCCTGGCCATCAGACGGCGGGTGAGCATAACGGCAAAGACGATGAGGATAGCGACAGCCCCCACATAGACCAGAATCTGCACAGCAGCCAGAAACGGTGCCTCCAGAAGCACATAGAGACCGGCTACCCCTACAAAGGACAAGATCAGGAAAAGGGCGCTATGAAAGAGATTTCTGCTGGTCACAACGGCCAGGGCTGCCCCCAGAGTTACAAGGCTGCAGATGACAAAGACAACGGTCTGTACCATATCCACTCCTAAGTATTGCAGTTCTCGAATATCGCAGGTGAGCTCAAAGAGCCCGCTTCAAAGTATCTGTAGGTGAGATGACTCTATAAACCTACCACGCTTTCCCCGTCTCGTGAACGCCATACTTGTCACCCAAAGCCAGCAACTTCTCCAGGTCCCAGACCATGTCCCTGGAATAGGTGGCCAACTCGTACTCCTGGCTCAGTTCGATGGCGTTAAAGTTGCAGGACTCCACGCACAGACGGCAGAAGATACAGCGGGCCAGGTCGTAGCGATAGGCTGTGACTTTGCGCTCCTTGCCTTTGCCCTCACCTTCCACCTCAATGCACTGCTGCGGACAAGCACGGATGCACAAGCCACAAGCTGTACAATTGGGCTCGCCGGTCTCGGGGTTTCGCAGGTGCATCAAGGCCCCTCGAAAGCGGGGGAACATAGGCAGCTTTTCGTCGGGGTACTGCACGGTGAACAGCCCCCCCAGAGTGGGATCAGGGCGCACGCCATCACGGAGGCCCGTGTGTCCCAGATAAGTCTGGACAAAGTGCTTAAGGGTGACTGACAAACCTTTGACCAAGCCTCGAACGAACATAGACACCTCAACTCAATTCTCAATGCTCAATTCTGAATGTTCAAACGCTCAATTCGGAATTAGGCATTACCTTGCTTGGGCGGTGATTCTTTTCAGCCTCTCTGATCGCGCTTTACGACCGGCCAGATTCAGAATGAAAAGGACGACCACCGCCTCGACGACGTTAGCCACCAGCAGGACAATAGCAGTGAGCAACGCGCCCTCTACCAGCTTGTCCACCAGGCCAACAACCATCAGGTTAACCAGGGCCAGGGGAACCAGGAACTTCCAGGCCAAAGCCAGCAGATGGTCAATGCGGATGCGCGGGAAGGTGCCCCGCACCCACCAGAAGAGAAAGATCACAACTACACACTTGGCAAAGAAAATAAAGGGGCTCAGCACAGGCAAAACGCGCTCCAACCCGAAGAACCGCCAGCCGCCCAGGAACAGGGTGGTGATAATGGCCGACATGGCCAGGAGGTTGATGTACTCGGCCATGAAGAACATCACGAACTTCATCCCGCTGTATTCGGTGAAGTAACCGGCCACCAACTCCGAGTCGGCCTCAATCATGTCGAAGGGAGCACGATACAACTCGGCGAAGGCTGCCACCAGATAGACCAGAAATACCAGAGGCATGGCGACAATGTAAGGCACGGACTGGCTCTCGACAATCTTCACCATTGACATGGAACCGCTGAGCAACACAACAGCGACAATGCTCAACACCATCGGGATCTCGTAGCTGATGAGCTGAGCCACCACGCGGAAGGCGCCCAGCAAAGCATACTTGTTGTTGGACGACCAGCCGGCCATCAGGATGGCAATGGTGCCGATGGAGCCCAGGGCTACAATGTAGAGAATGCCAATGTTGAGGTCAGTGCCCCGCAGCCCCTGGCCAAAGGGCAACACGGCGTAGATGAGCAGGGCCGGGATCATGATGACAATAGGGGCCAGGAGATGCACCCAATAGTCGGCTCCACTGGGGACGATGTCCTCCTTGGTAAGCATCTTGATACCATCGGCAATCGGCTGGAAAATGCCAAAAGGTCCCCAGCGGTTGGGGCCGATGCGGTCCTGGATGCGCCCGATGACCTTGCGCTCACCCAGGGTGAGGAAGAGCACCGCACTCAGGCCAATGATGACGAGAATGATGACGCCTACCAAGTCCGTGATCAACTCCACAGCCCACCCAGGCAGGAACCCTGCCAGCCAATTGGAGAACCAAAGGCCAATGTTGACGAACAAATCTCTCACAAATTCCATACCATTCTCCTACGAATCGGCGAATCGGCGAGTCGGCGAATCGTTAACGATCCAGGTCAGCCATGGTCAGGTTAATACTACCCAGGATGATCACGATGTCTTGGATTTTGTGACCTTGGCACATCTCCTTCAGAGCACTGAGGTTAATCATTGAAGGAGGGCGAATGCGCAGGCGATAGGGGTTGCCTGAACCATCGCTGACAACGTAGAAAGACAACTCTCCTTTAGGTGATTCGATGCGGCCATAGGCCTCACCTTTTGGTGGACGGCGGATGGCTTTTGCCGCGGCCTTGTTCATCACCTCACCCTCGGGGATGCTGTCCAGAGCCTGCTCGATGATGCGCACGCTCTGATGCATCTCCAAAATGTGCTGATAGTAGCGGTCCCAGACATCACCGTGCTGGCAGGTGGGCACCTCGAAATCGAAACGGTCATAGATGGAATAATGGTCCACCTTGCGGATGTCATAGGGCACCCCTGAGGCCCGCAGTATAGGACCGGTGATAGAGGCATTGATAGCCACATCCGCCGGCAACACCCCTACATCCACCGCTCGCGAGAGGAAAATCTCATTCTCACTGAGCAGTCGGTCGAGCTCGCCAATGAAAACTTTCAGGTGATCGTTGAGCTTTTTCGCCTGGGGAATGAACCCTTCAGGCAGGTCGGCCGATACTCCGCCAGGCCGCATGTAATTACACATCATGCGTGAGCCACAGGTCATCTCAAACAGGTCAAGGATGCGCTCCCGCTCACGGAAGCAGTAGAGGACCGGCGTAAAATAGGCTCCCAACTCATTCCACAGAAACCCCACAGCCATCATGTGGTTAATGAGACGGGTGAACTCGGCCATGATGACACGAATGTATTCGGCCCGCTCTGGCACCTCGATGCCGGCCAGTTTCTCCACCGCTGTCACGTAAGCGTGGTTGTTGGTCATGGAGCAGATGTAGTCGAGACGGTCAGTGAGGGGCACCACCTGGATGTAGGTGCGCTCTTCGCTCAGCTTCTCGATACCACGGTGGAGATAGCCCATCACCGGTTCCAAGTCTCGTACCGTCTCACCGTCCAATTGCAACTTGAGACGGAATACCCCGTGGGTTGAGGGGTGTTGAGGGCCCATATTAAGAGTTATAGTTTCTGTCTTGAGCATTCGCTGTCCTCGCAGATAGCAGATAGCAAATGGCGAATAGCAAATTACCAATTTGGCGGTTTAGGCCGTGTCGGCTCCAGTTCCTTGAAAGTGAACGTCCGATTCTCAAAGTCTTTGCGCAAAGGGTGACCGGGAAAGCCTTCCCAGAGCAAGATGCGCTTAAGATTGGGGTGACCTTCAAAGGTAATGCCCATCAAGTCGTAGACTTCGCGCTCCTGGTAATTGGCCCCTCGCCAGATAGGCGTGACCGAGGTCACTTTTGGATCCTCTTTGTCCTTCAGGTAAACCTTTAGCACAAAAGGACCCGGCGTCTGGTCCTTGATAGAATACAAATGGTAAACCACCTCGAACCACTCCGGCCTATCCACGGCCGTCACGTCCGCCAGGTAGTCCAATTCGCACTCGTCATGCAGAAAAGTGGCCACCTCCGTCAGCGTCCCTGGCTTGACGACCACAGTGAAATCAATCAACTCTGGCGTGTCCACTATAGCCTCAGGGTATTTCTCTTTCAACCTGGCAAGAATCTCGTCGTTGGTCACCTTGCTTCTCCTGATATACTCAGTGTCCTTCTAGAACAATCACCCGATTTACTTTTTCGAGTAGAATTCCTCATCCGGTACACCGTCCTTTGGAGTCAACAGCAG
>JAOZOT010000005.1 GCA_029933115.1 Anaerolineae bacterium
CTCAGACCGCAAGCCTTTAACAAGTCCTGATCAGGCGGCGCCACGCCAACCGTGCCGCTACCGCTAATGTGCATCGAGAAAGAAATGCGGGCCAGAATAGTGCCGACACGCGGCTTCTCGCGCTGCGTTAGTGGAACCTGGATGTTGTTGTCAAACATATCGGCTTCCAGCGGCGTTAGGTCGTAATCAAATACCTTGTGGTATTTCAACGTTCCGTCAGCCGGGCCGAAAGCGACTTTCGTTAATTTCGCTACATACGGTGGGCCAAAAGCCATTATTTATCACCTCCTTTAGTTTTTTGGGTATTGGCTTTTTGGGATACCGGCGGCTTGTAGCCAGTCATCCGATACCACGCCTCTTTCTCGCGTTCGGTTTTCCTGGCCCACTTCCGGGGGTCAAAACCCTCGGGGCAGGGATATTTTGTTTTCATCGTTTCACCTCGTTAGAATTCACGTTCATATGTTATTTCGACGTGGCAGTCAAAATACATGTAGTTCGCCGTCTCCCACGTCACCGGCGGCTCTTTCCTTTTCACCTCAGCGCATATGCAGGTATTGTTCAGTTGCGGATCACTGGCCAAACTATCGGCAATATCCTCCCAGATGTCATACAGGGCGTCCTCGCCGTCTTTCGCTTTCTGAATAATGCGCACGGCAACAAGCTCCACGACGAGATTGGTGCTCGTTATATAATGGCGAATTTCAGCGGGGCCGGATTTGATGAATGCACAGGGGAAATCGCTTTCGGGCAATTTGCCGATGTCAACTTCTTTATAGCTCACCAATTTCAATGATGTGCAATCATTATCAAGCTGTGCAGCGAGCGCGGCAAGGATTGTTTTCAAGCTTTGACTAGCCATCGAAGCCTATCTCCTTGCGCATTTGCGCGAGCGCCTTTTCCGCTTCCTTCTGTATCGGATGTCGCAGAAAGCGCTTCGGTTTTATGTAGCCGCCCGGATGATGCACGCGCCGCCTGTAAAGCGTTTCACCGCCGATAACAAACTTCAGTCTGCCCGGCCTGCCGTCACGCCCGATACGTCCCGGCTTGGCGCTGATGCCGTGCGGCGGGATATGGCCGCCATATTCCTGAATGGCAGCGTATTCCTTATCGCTGCTCAGGCCAATTGTCCACGCGCTTGCTCCCGTGCGCTGCGAGACGGGCGAAATTGAATTGCGCAAATTGCCCGTGCGCACTTTCATCACCTTCGGGAAGAATGCGGTTGCTTCCGCGCGGAACTTAAATGGCAATTCCGCTACCTGTTTGGCTATAGCCCTTTTTGCGCTTTTGCCGACGCCCTTCACCAGCGCATTTAAATCATGCCCCAGTTTATCAAGCGTGGTGACGCTCATATTACCAGCCTCCGGTAGCCGTTCAGCACACGCTCAACATCAGCAGGGATACCACTTATGTATTTGTCGATAACGATAGTTTCGCCGACAAGCGTTTTTGAGCTAAGTCCGAGAAGGCCCTGGCTTTTGCGCCAACCGTTGAACGCAAGCACTACAAGCTGGGCGACGGCGTATTCAAGGTCGCGCGGCGCGTCAAATGTTTTCCCTGCCCCAGGGTCGGGATATGCTGCGTCGACCCAGTTGCTGCAATCATATCCGGAAGTGTAGACAACCTTGATATTATTTTCAGTGCCGGCATACCAGTTCGGCCAGGTCGCGTTCCCTTCCTGTCCGAGCTTGGGATAATGGATGTAGCGATCTTCAAACTCCTCGTAATAATCGCTGCTTTCAGTATCGTAGCTATCGTCCCCGTCCCAGATGGCGACTGAACTTATCGCTGTTACCGGCCATTCCCTAAGCCACAGCTTGTTGCTGCCATTGCCAGTATAGTATTCCGTCCGCTCAACCGATTCAAGCGTGCGGTCGCAGTAGGTCTGAACCCAGTCAGTAACGGCCAGCGCAAGCGCCTTCAGGTCGTCGTCGTAATCGGCGCTGTCTTCGTTAAGCAGCGCTTTGATTAGCGCAAGTCTTGCAATTGCCGTTGTCGCCATTTTTATTGCTCCGTTTATCCCGGGGGCGGACGCCGGAACCGCCCGCCCCCTAAAGCACTATCGCCCGTCGCGGTTAGCCAGCTTGTTTTCGTCGCCCGCTTCTTCGTGCGTCTTAACGCTGTGCGGATCGCGCGCCATGTCTTGCACGGCCACTTTCCGCTCGATTAACCTGCGGGCCTCATGCGCGGGGAACTCCGCCCTGTCGCCAGGGGTATAACGTTCCCAGGTTGTAACGAACCGCACGCGCATGTTTAGCTGCCCTGAACCGTCTGACCGCTCGGCCCGTGCAGAATGCGTCCTTTCACAGCGTAAATGCCAATAATCGTTCCGCTGCTGTGCGTTCCGGTGGCGGTAACCACCACCTTGACGTAACGCTTACTGCCGCGATAGCCGAGGCAGTAAATGTTATCGTCATCGGCGGCAGCATTTACCACGCCGAACACATTAGACGTATTGCCGATAACGTCGGTATCGGCCACGTCGGTGTAAGTTCCACCGGAAGTATCGCATTCGGTCAGCTTGCAGCTCCAGTAAACCGAGCCACTAAGCGTATCGCCCGATTCACCGAAGCTCACAGCAAACGTCGCGCCCTCGTAGCCCGCAAGGTCGCAGGCATCGGAGGTCACGGTGCTTGTTGCCGTATCCGGATCGGTTAGCTGCTCAAGTAACAGCCTGTTAAATAAATCGTAACTGCACGCCATAAGCGTAGGTGCCTCCTTTACACCTGAACAATCTCGAATGCATAAGGGTCAACGACCGCGCCGCCCACTCTCCACCGGAAGTAGAAGTAGACGTAGCCGTCGCCCTTATACGGGTTGCGAACCACGACGAACCTCTTGGGCTTTTCAACGATGGTGTAGCCCTGGGCGAAATCGCCGACTATCAGCGGCTTGTAGCCGTTGGTGCCGTCATCCTGCATCGTCTCCGAAGTGCGGATGCGCTTGAAGAATGAGCCTTGCTGCGTCATCACCTGGAACATTGGCGTGGAGCCAGCGTCCTGGATGAGCACCTTATACAGAGTGCCCGAATTCACCAGCGCGACCGCATTCCCGCGATACTGCGTTTTGAGGCTCAGCAAGCCCTGGATAAAGTCTTCCCAATCCAGGTTGTCGTTGGCCGCATCGTGGCCGGTAAGAACATCCACATCGCTGTTGGTGATAACGCCTTCAGGCTCACCATCGCCTGAGCCGTTGATGAAATCCTGCCCGCCGGTATAGGCTACTTGGATTGCGGCGCGTCGTGTAAGGAAACCCTCGATGTCGTAAGCGCTGTCCTCCAGCAGTTCCTCGGATACCCTCGAGTAGAACTTGATGCCGTGGATGTGAATGATGCGCTCGCCCACTGTGGGTTCGCTTTCCGAGCCAACGGAACCTTCACCAGCATAAGCCGCCGATGGGTCTGTCTTTTGATAGGGAACAGTGAGCGAGTTGCCGCTTACCGTTTCCTTGTTCGCCAGCCCGTAAACCGGATCGATATCAACCGCAAGCTCTATAATGCGCTTTGCCATTTGCTCCGGCACGAGCACGCCTCCGGCAGATGCGTCGGTTGTCACCATTGCCGCACGGGTTTCCGGCGGTTCGTTATCGCCATGCTTCAAGTCGGTGGTCACGCCGCGTCGCAGATAGTTTTCAAACGCGCGGCTTTCGGGATCATCGGGTTCGGTCTCCTTCACCTTCTTGAAGTAGTTGTTAACGTTGTCGATCTCCTTGCGCAACTCGGTTTCAACCCTTTTCACCTCGTCCTTGAACGCCTCGCCAAGCCGCTTTTCCATCGCCTTCGTGTCGTCGGCGGTGGGGCGCTCGGCGATTTTAGCCTTCAGTTCCTCAATGGGCGCGGTGAACTTGGGTTCGAGTTCCTCAAGTAGTTCCTTCGTATCCATAGTTACCTCTGTTGTTTGGGATTTGGCCAACCGTTCAGGCTCTAATCCTCCTTGTGAAATCATCAAGGAACTTGCTAACGGAGTGGATGTCCGCCTCCGTGATTCCGGTCGCGTCTTCCGCTTCGGCAGCTGCGCTGGCAAGTAGCGAATCGCCGCCTTGCAAATCGCAAGTCAACCCAAGCAGAAGTGCTATTTTCTCGTCTATGATCAAGCTATCCGGTATGTAGATATTGTCATCGCTGCGTTTAGCATCGGGATGTTCTTTGAGCCAGCTTTTCGCTTTGGCCAAAGTCCAATCATCCTCTTTGGGGAACAGCAGCGCTTGAATTAGCCATTTGTCTTCCCCTTTCAGTTTGCCGTAAGTGGCCATAACGCGCGGCTTCTTTTTTACGAGCACGATGGTGCGTATCTTCTCAAACTGCTCAGGGTCGCGCACGCGATAACGAATATAATCATCAGTCTCGTCCCAGCCGGGTCGCGTTTCGAAGCCGTGAAGCGTGAACGGCTCCATTGTGAGCCAACTATTGCGCGTTTCCGTTATGTCCGCTTTCGGATTGGCCGCGAAGCCCGGCGGGATTGTTGAATGTTCGCCCATTGCGACTTCGGTCAGTTCGGTCAAGTCCTCTTTCTTATCGTAAGTCCATTTCACCGGCCAGAAGCCGATAGAAAGCTGCGCGTCGCGGCCCAGCGCCGCCGTATGCTTTATTAGCGCGTATTCCTGTGCAGCTTCCGGCACGTCGTTGATAAGTAATTCACTTTCAACGAACAGCCCTTTCTTGTCCTCCTCAGCGTGCCTGTTGTTACCGAGCCACTTCTTCGGATCGTGATATTTATATACCGGCCACACGCCCTTCAGGTGTTTCACCGTCTGCTTAAATGCGCCGGGCTTCACAATTTCGCGGTAGGCTTCTACGAGCACATTGAAGACGCTTGCGTAGCCGCGAATAACGCCCACATCACCCTCAACGTCAGCGCCCCGTATATCAAGCGCGCAGGTCAAATATCTTTTATCTCGTTTTCTCATACAGCCTCCGATTCTTTGAATAGCGGCGCGGTGTTGCAGCGGCAGTTGATGTCCTCGGCGGGGTCGCCGGTCTGTCCGGGGCATTGCCCGCCGTTGCTGAATGTCTCGTTTATTCCGACCACTTCCCCGTCCATTGCCTGATGTGTTTCGCGCACATCCGCGTCCCGTGCAGTTATCCATTCCTTGAGTGGCACGCCGCCCTGTTTGTAGCCTTCAATCTGCGCGTAGTTTACCGTGCGCCCCGTTTCCGTGCGGCTGATGGCGATGCTGCGTCCCCGGCTAATATTCGCGCCCCAGCTTGAATACAATTCCTCGATACGGGCGCGAAGCTTGTCTGCTCCTTCGCCTTCGGCCATACCCTCTTCCAGCACTGCTTTGATTTTCTTGCCGGTATAATCGTTGATTAAGCGCGAGCGTTCAGCAATGTCGGCGGCGAGCCATTCTTTTATATCAGGCCGTTCAACGTCAAACAAAATGTCCGAGCCGATTTCATCAAGCGCATCCTGGCCGAACTCCATTGTCATGCTCACATAAATGCCGTGCATTTCCTCGGCGTAGTGCGCGTTCTCCTCGGGGCCGAATATATTGCCAGCAATATCACGCTTGCTGGCGCCGACCCACGTGCCGATATTTTCAAGCACGCGCGCCTTTTGCCCTTTCCAGAAGCGTCGCAAATCGCGCTCAAACAAGCCTTCGTAAATGCGGCGCGTGCGGTCGTAGCGCTTGTATTTTCGCAACCGCGCTTCCTCTGTGCGATAAAGCGAATGCTCGGAAACATAATCAAGCACGTCACCGTGTTGTTGCCTGGCGTTCACGCCCAGAATGCGTATCTTGCCGCGCGCGCTTTCCTCGGGTTTGTTTTCCGGTAAGCTGCCGAAGGGGATTTGATTGAAGCCGACAAGAATCACATCGCCGCCTTCCACGTCTTCAAGCCCCACCTCCTGGCGGCGCTCGTTTACGGTCAGCCACCAGGCGGTATTCAGTCGGTTCACCTTTTCATTCAGGTCAGGTCGCAATGCATCTACATGCTCGGTATTGATTGCCAGCCGAATACTCTTTTCATATTTGGGGAGTAACCAGGCATTCATCTCCTGGCTGAAATGATTCGCAAGTGGTAGGACAGTTTCGTGATAAAAGGCCTTGCGCGCCTCACGATAATTGCTGTAAGTGCTGTTGGCCATATCGCCCAGAAGCTGTGAGGGAACGCCCAGCACGGCGCATATCTCGCGCATCATGTCGCGTTTGCCCTCAAGCCAATCAAGGTCTTTGGCGTTCAAGCCGAATTCCCTGAAGTCGCCAAGCTCACCTGGCAAAACTTTTATCTTGCCCGCATTCTTGGGGCCGCCAAGCTCGCGCTCGTATTTCTCCTGCGCTTTTATCAAGTCAATGTGACCCGGCAGCGCGTTCTTAAGCGTAAGCAGAATCGACGTGCGTCCCATATTATCAAGCAGGCTTTTGTTCCACTGCACGGCGGAATTGAAAGCCAGAATTATCGGCTTGGCAGCGGTAACAGGCGAAAAGCCCTGCAACTTGCTTCGCGGATTCGGGAACGCTATGTGCCGCATCTCATCGGATTGGATTGGCTCTGCCCTGTTTGTGATTTTGTAATAATGCTCCAATCCAATCTGAACTAATTCCACGTTATCCGGATTGACAAGCTCCATCATCGGGCTTGCGCTTGGGCGCCCGCCTGCCCCACTTGGCAGGTGTATGAAACTGATTCCCGCCAGGTATATATGCGCCACCCATTGCTGAAGAAATTCGCTGAACGATTGCAAGTTGTTGGGGCGCGTGAATAATTGGTGCAGCGGCTCACCCGGCTCAACCACTTCATCGTCTTTGACGAATACGAAATCAATTCCGCTTATCGCGTTCGCGATTTCGTTTATGCAGGCGTAAACAATCGGGTTGGACGAATACGCTTTAGTGTAAGCGGTATGAAAATCCCACGGCGTGCTATCGCCTTCTTTCAGCCCAAGAAATTCCAGCAGGCTTGAGCTGAGTGCCCTTACTTGTGGTGCTCGCCGTATGTCGAATCCGAATATTCTCATTTCACCAATCCAATGTGATCACATCACCACCACGCATTGCCTCCCATTCCTTGATATAGTTAGCGAAATGCGCCGTGGTGTCCACCTGATCGTCGTGTTTGCCGCGCGGGAATTCGGCGTGCTCGTGCACGAAGTCATTTACCCAGGGTTCGCCATCAGCAAGGAACAATCGGTGCGTTTGTTGTAGTCCAATCGCTTGCTCCGCGCGCGAGAGCTTGTCTTTATCGGCAGTAACAATCTTGATAGGCAAGCGAGTTTCGCGCTGTAGCGCTTGCTGTGATTGTTTACCTGATGCCCCTTCCTCTACCAAAACACACATCGGGCTTACACGATGCTCCTCCTGTGCCGCTAATTCGTATTCGCCTTTTAGCGCTACTACCAGATCGGGGAATTCCATTCTGGCACGATAGATTCTACGGCAAAAGTAACCTTCGGGGATAACCCACCAAGTGGCAATTACCGTGAAATCATTTTCCTTCTTGATGCCTATAGCCGTATCAACCACCTGCACAACGTGCAGCGGCTTGCCCAGCATCGCCGTGCGTATATAGCGCCAGTCCTCACGCTTGAAGTAATTGCCGCTTTCCGGCGTTGGGTTTTGCTGGTAAAGCGCTTCCCAGCTATGTTTGCTGATAGTAAGATTCTCAAAATACTCAACGGGAAACCGTTCCGTCCAGAGTGCCTCGCCTTCCGAACGGCCAAGCGGGTCTACCTCGTTGCCTGCTGCCAGCGCGGGCAGCTTCACCACTTCCCACCTCTCGCCCTCAGCCTCCAGCAGCCGACCTACAAGGTCGTCATGGTGACGGCGCGTCATAATGAATATCACGCCAGCGTTTGGTTCAAGTCGTGTCTGAATATCTTCTTGCCACCATTTCCACGCGCGTTCGCGGTAGGTTTCGCTACGGGCCTCCTCGGCGCTCTTGACGACATCGTCCAGCACCATAAGGTTCAGGCGGCGTCCGGTAATCGCGCCACCAACGCCAACTGTCACCATGCCGCCGTCGGCGTTTTCTATATGCCAGCGGGAGACGGCGCTGCTGTCGGAAGCGACGCTTATACCGAGCTGGCTGCTGAAGCGATTGATCAAGTTGCGCGCTTTTCGTCCCCATTCGGCGGCGAATTCGGCTGTGTGCGCTGCCAGCCCAACGCGCCAGCTCGGGAAGTGCGACAATGCCCAGATGATAGTCCATAAAGAAGTGAGCGTGCTTTTGCCGTGGCCCGGCGGTAGAAGTATCATCAGCCGCTTATTGCGCCCGGTGATCACATCCACAATCTTGCGGTCAATTAGCCGGACGTGCTGGGGAAGCAGATAAGGGTCGCTATCCGCTCGCGTCAGCCACGCCGCCATTGTCGCTGGGCTCGCCCGCCACAGGTTGTTCAATATGTGCAACGACTTTTTGGGCAAACTCGACAATACCGTCGATTGTGCCGAGCAATTCTGCAAACTCGCCGCCAGTAGATGTCACCTCCAGTTTCTGCGGTTTAGTGCTGATAACGTCCGCTTGCAGCAAACGCAGAAGCTCTATGGCTTCTCTGTTGCTGCTGATTTCAAGTTGCTCCTCGATATACTGCTGAACCTTGTCCGCTAAAGCGTCAAGGATTTCGCGGTAGCGCTCACTGTAACCGATATGATTTTCAATACCGCGCTGGGCAAGGCGCTGAACGTAACCCTTCCAATTTTCGTTACGTGCCCACGTCTTTACGGTCGAATAAGACCTCTTGAAATGCTTAGCCGTGCGCTTCAAGCTGCGCCCGTTTTCCAGCCACCACTTGAGCGCGTCAAGGTGCACGGGCACGCCATTGCCGACTGTCTCGCCATTCGCCATATCAGGAGCGCTTGAACCGCGCGAATATAATCGCAAACGCCGCAGCGACGTCAAAGCCCAACTGGCAGAATTGCTTTACCTGCGCAAGAAACTCAGGGTCGTCAATTAAGCCAGGCATACCCGTGAAATAACCTGCGGCTAAAAACACCATCGCAATAACAACCGCCCATACCGTTCGTGATTTGCTCATAATTTCAACCTCCCAGATTGCTGAGGACGTAGGCGAAAGTTTGTGCGGCCACGGCAATAAGCAGCGTAACGATTCCGCCTATCGCTACCTTGAGAAGAGATTCGATGCCGTTCAACCGGGTCTGTAAGGTCGCCAACATTATGTCGTGTTGGTCTACGCGACTGTCAATCTTTTCGATGCGCTTCCATTGCGCGCCCTGTTGCCGCTTCAATTCGGTAACCGCATCCACATCCACCATTTGTCCTCCGTGCATATAGTAGAGTGCGCGCGAACACACCCTCTATAGTTAATATGGGGGGTATGGACTGAAATGGACGCCAATGGGTGGAATAGGACTTGAATGGACAGTCCCGCGCGTGCGCGCTACGCGAGGCTGTTATAATGCTTTCTCAGAATACGCTTGATAACTCTCCAGCGTGATTTTGCCGTGCTATAACTCAAGCCCATTTCCTGGGCGTAGTCAACCAGGCTTCGCTCGGCCAGCTTCCATCGCAGCAGCACCAGAAGTTCAGGGCATCCTTCGGTCAGCACTAAAGGTCGTAATTCCTGGAATATATGTTCAGCATCCTGACCGAGTTCTATTTTGTATCGATCGTATGCGTCTTCCGGCCCGCCTCTTGGATCAGGGTAATGCTCTAAGGAGTTAATCACGTTTTTGCCTCCTCATACGTTCAACGGTTTCGCCCACGCGTTCAATGCCCGGATTGCGGATATTGTGCTCAGAGTTCGCGCGTGCGGGCGCGCCGACACGTAGCGCGCCACGCACGCACGATTGATTCTTCTTACTAGTAAGAGTCGGAGTCTTAGTCTTAGTCTTAGTAAGAGTAGGCGAGGGGCTTGCAAGGGGCTTGGTAGCCCCTCCGGAGGGGCTTAGGAGGGGCTTAGAAGGGGCTTCCGATTTCCCTGAAGGGGCTTGCAAGGGGTAAGCAAGGGGCTTGCATTTCGGGTAGATAACAAAGAACTCATCCCAGAATGGCCACTCAGAGTGTTCGGCATAGGTTTTCTGGATAGCCTTGACCTGGTTGTCGATAACTTGTGCGCCTACTTCGCCCGCGAGATGGCGATTGTTGATCTCCAGGTGGTGGATAACGAATATGAATAAACGCCGCCCGTCCTCTTTGTAGCGGATCACGGGGTCTGGCTCCTGCGAAAGCTCGTCGAGTAGCTTCAGCGTCTTGGGCATAGAGAAGCTGGCGGCATTGGCCAGGTCTTTGAGCAGGGTCGGGTATATCCCGGCGATCGTATTGTCCGGATACGTCCTGAGCACGACATAGAGCCATCGGGCCGGGATGCTGTAATTGCGGGAGCGCATCTCAAACGCGAAGCCGTCATCGAATTTCGTGTATGCCATCAGTCGTCCTCCATTGCTTTGCTCGCCAGCAACCAGGGGCAATCATCCTTATGTTCAATCTTTTGTTTTCGCCTCCCTGTAAGCGTTGCCCCACAATAGATGCAATAGGGAGTATATTCGCCGTCATCGTGCACCGGCTCGGTTTCTACCAGCGCCGCCACAATACCACGCAACCACGCGTTTTCAGTGTCCTTCGCCTTGAAGGCCTCCAGCAGGTCTTTCACGTCACAGGGCGGCAAACCGAAGTCTAGCTCGTATGAGAGCAGCAGTTTTTTGAAATATTCGTATTCCATATCACTCCTCCAGCGTAGCGCGGGCTTTATCAATCATCCGCAGCAACTTGCGCCGCTGCGCTTTTCGTTCGGCGTTCCAATTAGCAACGAAGGCAACGTCCCGGGCAATAACATCAGCAGCCCAGATAGCGATTTTTTCAGTAATGCTCACAGCAGCATTGGCAGCGGCCCACGCAGCAGCTCCCCCCAGTGGCCCACGCAGCAGCCCGCCACCGGCTTCCTGTTCCCGTTTCAATGCACGCTCAGCACACCAGCAGGCGAACTCGTGCAGAATGTTAGTAATGTCCATCCGCCATAGTTCACGCCGCTCGGACGCGCAGAGCTTATCTGTGCCCTCCAGTATCTCACCGCTTAGTTCCACGCGACGCAATAACGAGCCTTGTGCATAGACAAGCGCATCCAGTATATCTCGCGAGGCGTGCAGCCCAAACACACATAACTCAAGCGGGCGTTTCCTGGTAGGCTTCACGCGCTCAATGCCACCAGGCTTCGGCTTGCGCTTCCGTTCGCTCCAGCAAAATGACCCGTCATTCTTCAGAAAATGCCAAGCTAGTATCGGTTTAGCCATCGTCATCCTCCAGCCCCAACAGCTTCTCCACGTGCTTGCGGGCAGCCCAAGCAGTGGCGAACCGCTTGTCATCCAGGCTATTATGCCACTTCTCGCCCTCGTAATACCGAGTAATGTGAGCCGCGCCAAACAGGCTACCCATCTCGGCGTGAAGCACTTGCCTTGGGAAAATTGCACCATGGATCTTGCGCCAGTAAAAGCGTATTGGCTTAGTCGGCTTCAGGTATTTTCGTTTAGTCATTGTCGTCCTCCTCCAGCTTGCCGTCAGGTTTAACGTCGTTTTCCAGTCGTTTCAACTGTCTGCGCCGCCCATTAATCTGCTCCTCCAGCCCCAGCTCCTTCATCGCCAACTCGTTTCGCTCGCGTGCAAGGTCGTTTTTTCGCCGCTCTAGCTTGGCAATGAAAGCACGTAGCGTTTCGGGCGTATGTTTAGGCATTGTCGTCTCCTTCGTATCCAAACGCCCAGAGCGTGAGCCATACCCCAATCCAAAAGCCGGAACAGAAGGTCGGGACAATTATCAATCCGGCCAATTCCCAAATAGTCGTCTCAATCATCGTTGTCCTCCAGCGCGGCGCGGGTTGCTAACACGTCTGATTCTGTCGCTTCAATAGGCGCTATGTCCCCGTATCCCGTTCGTGAAGTCTGCGTCAGGTCGGAATGCAACGTTAGCCTTTGTCCTGCAACGACGAACCAGTAATCCTTGCCGTAGTGCCGCAACACATCAGCAAGGAATGTCCCACCAATGCCGTCAAAGTCGTCCACCGACCAGAACCGTCTTCCCCTGACCCTGACTTCGCTGAACCCGAATGCGTTAGTCAAACGATTACGGTCAACCAACCTATCAAGCCTACATCCCTTGTATTCTCCAATACAAACCTTGCAGGGCTGCTTGTTGCCCAACAGCACGTCTTCCATTTCCAGCGTTCCCAACTCCGATGCCTCAAGAACAGTTTTTATGAACTCTTTGCGTTCCATATCACTTCTCCTCCAGCGCGGCGCGGGCTTTGGTCACAGGGCAGTCGGTATTTTTATCGTGACCAGGCAAGCGGTCATGAAGCCCGCAATATGGACAGGTGCCATACTCATCGCCGGGCGATTCGTCTACTACTAGAGCTACAAGCAACCCCCGCAGCCGCTCGTTCTCAGCAATCAGCTCGGACACGTCGGCCTCCGCCTCCTGCCACGCCTTCTGGTATTCGCGGCGTTCGCCCAGGCGTTTCCGGTTTCCCTGATACCGTTTCCAGTCAGTCATCGTCGCCTCCTTTTGTGATGCCCCTGCGCCAACCGACAGACCGAGAATAAAGGCTGACGCGATTATTACAAATAAGATTGCGGCGAGTTCCACTGTAGTCATCTCAATCATTGTCGTCGCCTCCTTCCCCCACCAGCGCGTCCAGTATCTTGGTGGCCTCATATTCCACCGCCCGCTCCAGCAGCTCCACATACAGGGCTTGAGCGGCTTCACGTAGAGTAGCCCCGCGCTCAGAAGCTAGCCGACCGTGGCCACCTTCCTCCAAGTCCGCTTGCCAGTCATGGCGAAACTTGTTGTATGATATACGAATTATCACGCCCAGCCCCATCGCATCCGCCACCCGCGATAGCGCTGCCGTGAAGTAGTCGGTGGGAAGATGCTCTATGCCCCATGCTACTTCTATCGCCCTGTCGTCTTCGTCAATTTCGTGCAACTCCAATATGCCGCGCTTTCGCCTCTGCTCATCATCCATCTCGGAAGGAAACGCGCCATCGAAACGAACGTGGCCCGCTTGCATCCATCCCGCATCGCGGAAAGTCGGGTTTATATACCACCAGCGCTCGACGCCGACTTCGCTGATGACCAAATTACATATCCGCCGTGCCGCTTCAGCATCCGAAGCGAGCACCTTCTCCAGCCGTTTGCTTAGGTTAGTCATCGTCCACCTCGTATTTCCGATGTGTTTTCTCAACGAACGGGCTTTCGCTTTCCCGTCGCACTTTCAATGCTCGGCAGTTCATATGGGCATCCAGAAACCGCAACAATTTTGAGGGGTCTTCACGCGATACCATCGTGGGGTAACTGGTCTGCCCAGTCCAGATGTATTCGCGGCACTTTTCGCAACATAAATAGACGCAATTACTCATCGTCCACCTCCAGCGCATTCAGCCCTGCTTCCGTCAAGGCATAACCCGCGCCATACATAGTGCCGTCCTCCGTAAAAAGACCGCGCCCGTATCCCGCCAGCCCCTTGCGAGCCAACGAGCGGCAGGCACGCCTGATTACTTTGCGGTCAAGGTCGGTTTTAGCTGCTATCGCCGCGAAATGAATGTAGGAGTATGCGCTATAGATGTCGTATTCGCTGCGCAAAGCCCTAAGCACAGTGCGCTCTGTGTCGCTAAGTTTCATCCTCATCCTCCCAATCCACATTGCCCCCCAGAAAGCGCTCCAGCCGCCGGAGCAGGTTGCGCCGCTTGCCCGCTATGGGGAGTGCCCCTAGCCCCAGTTCTAGAAGGCTGTGCTCTTTGCCGCCGTATAGCTCCGCGATGAACACACCTGCTCGCGAATACACCGCCCACCAGCCGCGCTCCTTGTTACGCACGCAGCGCACCGGCATCATATGATTAGGTTTCACGATTTACTCCTCCTTCGGGATATTCCTGCCGCCGCTCAATGCCAAGCGCCTCGCAGTCAAGGTTATCCTTCATAAACACGGGCAGCCCCTCGGCAGCTTCCAGGATGTGCTCCACCCACTCGCGCTTGGGCTGATACTTCTTTGCGCCCGCGCTGAGTGCACCGATAACAACCCAGTCAACTAGCCATTTTAGGCGGGGATACGATGGCCAGACATCATTCACTAAAGGCTCAAACGAAACCCATCGCACGGCGGCATAAGCTCCCGTTGGCAAAAGCAGGTTGTTTGTGTCTACAGTCGCGCCAGCCCAACAATTTGGCGGATAGTCGAACCTCATTAACCGCTTCGGGTTCTTCGTGAGCAGCAGGAATATATGCTGTGGCAATTTTGATGCTACATTCAGCACGTTGTGTATATACTCACGCCGAACCCAATACCCAAATAAGTCCGCCATAGAGCAGACGAATATGCGGCTCGGCTTGCGCCACTTGAAGGGCTGCATCAGCCTGTCCTCGTGCCACACAGGTTCGTCAAAGCGTGGCTGGTGCTTGAACCGCTCGCATATCGTCTTGGCATAGCACTCCACCACTTTCCCGCCAGGCGCTGTCCACGTGCAGCCGCGCTTGCAGCCCGTGAGCGGATTCCACGTGCGTTCAGCCCACTCTATATTCTTCATTCCTTCAGCACCTCCTCCAGCATACGTTTGAAGCGCTCGTCGGGCTTTCCCCACGGCCAGTAGAAGCGCACGCGGCGGGATGGCTGTTGCCATTCGTTAATGAACTGAATAGTCATTGTATCCCAAACACCTCCACCTGTTTCGCTTCCCGCTCTTCACCTGAAAGAATAAGCTTACCCGTCCGCCGCAGCCAGCCCCGCTTCACCGCACTACGTGTCACCAGCATATCTTTGGCGCGGTTGTCAAGCTGCCGCTGTAGCGCCTGGTATTCCTCCTCGGTGGCCGCGTAGTAGTAGCCCGCATCGTCGGCGCAGATCGGATGTCCCTGCCGCCGTAGCTCCCGCACCATCGTGCGTATCTGCCGCTCGGAGCAGCCGCATAAAGCAGCGAGCATCGGAGCCGTGACGGCGTTCTCACGGCCCCGATGCCTGGTCATTATGAGTGTAAGGAAGCTAGTGAGCATTATTACTCCGGCGTTCCTGCCGGTAGCGCCGTGCGGAACAGGTTTAATTTAGCCGGCAGCCTCCCGGTCTCCATTGCCTTTGCGAGTTGCGGGCGCATCGTTTCCAGAAGATTCTCGCCACCCTTCGTCGCCAAGTATCCGCCCAGGCTTCGATATGCCGCTTCGCGCTTGATCCCGTCGGGGCTTTCCAGCACGAAGGTCAGCAGGTGCTCGATGTGCGTCTGCCAGCGCCGGGTATAGACGTCGTTCTCGTTGATCCTGACTTTCTGGTAATTCCGCTGCGCCAGGTGAAGGTCTTCCGGCTCTTCGAGCAGCGGCATTTTGAACAAGAGCAGCGGCGCGTCGTCGTATTTCTCTTCGTCACTATACCTGAGTTTGAGCGAGCAGACAATCAGATTTTCCTGCGGGAAGTAGGTTGGCGGCACGTGTATCTGGATATAGTTCGAGTAACGCGAGAGGAATACATTGAGCTTGGCCAGGCTCTCAGCCATAGGGATACTTGTATGATCGTATTTTGGCATATCACAACCTCGTCATCCATTCCGGCGGCTCCCAGTCCCTCAGTTGCAGCCGGTAGATATTGTAATCGCGGCGCACCTTGCGGGCATACTTGCCCACTCGCTTTGCGTAAGGCGAATTGTAACGTTGCACCGCCAGCCACATATCGTCGGTGCTGCCCAGCCGATGAGATAGCACCAGCGTGCCTACGTAGATATTCGTGGCCGGATCGTAGTAATCGTCGCCTGGTGCATATTTCGCATAATAGCACGGCTTCCATTGCATCAACCCGCATTCCCCGGCGCGTCCATTTATGTTAATTCTGAAATCGCTTTCAACGTCAATCATCGCCAGGAGCAAGCATACCGCCTCATCTGCGGGCGCGTTTATATGCGGCAGGCCTTGCTCAATAATCGCCGCCGCAATCTCCCGCGCATTGCCCGGATGCCCGCGCTCGGCAATCATATGGACGCAGAAGGCGCGTAAATCAACGGCAACGGGGGAGCAGCCGTCGGAGTCGGAGAGAGCGCCTTCTGCGCCCGCCGAAGTTCCCGCACGCGCCGGAACTACAGCGCATATTTTCACCAGCAGCGCAAACGCCAGTATCATCATCAGCCAGAAGCCCAGCCTGTAAACGCTGTATCTCCTGAGCCGAAGCTTAGTCTGGCGATGCGCCGCCGTCATTTGATTGATTAATCTCTCGTTCACTGTTTCGCGTCCGTCCATCATCAGCCTCCCCGGTTGGCTTTACCACTATCGGCACCGGCTGCGGCTCTTCGCCGCTCTGCCAGTAATACTCGCATATTTCAACCATGCGCCTTAACCGCTGATCTGATTTGATAAGTTCGGCCATTTCGCGATGCTGTTTCATCGGGCTGTAAGGGTTTGAGCGGTTGAGCGCTTGCGCTATATCGTCAAAAGTGAGATTCGTGTTTTTACGCGCGATGTAATAAAACACCTTCCGCGCTTCCCTGTATCTTGCGCGCCTATTTTTAGAGCGTAAGGTCTGTGGCGTCAAGTAATACGCTTTCGCCACCACTTCTACCAGTTCGTCAAGAGGATGCATTTCCGGCATTCTCCTTCAACTCCTCGCGCAAACGCGCTATCTGCTTCTCCAGCGAGCGGATGCGCTTGTCGGCGGACTGATTATACTTGCGCTTTTTACGCAGCGTCTCGCTTAGCGCCTTTTCCGCCGCATTGAGTTGCATACGTTTAAATTCTTTCAATTTGGTGTCCATCATAATGTAACCTACCTCAATACCTGTCGGCGTAGAGTTGAACCATATATTTTCGCCCATTGGCTTGATAGCATCAATCCGCCGAAGCGTCTGCCGCGTAAGCATCCACGAACGTGCATAACCAAATAGAGTGAATGCGATAATAAATATCAATCCCCATCCCCACCAGGTCATTTCATTGCCTCCCTGAAATTCTTCTCCCACCACCATTGGTCTACCCAGACGCCTTCGGGTCGCGTCTCGCCCTCAAACAACTCATCCTGCCGATCGTCATATGTCCTATCGTGCAGCACGGACTTCGGTATCCAGATGGCGCTGTCCTCATCGTGCCCCACCAGCACTGCACGGTCGGTTTCGCGCAATATTGCGCCAGCAATGAAGCGCATTTCAACCTGGAATGGCATTATCGTTTTCCCTCAAATGGCGGGCTGGTCACAACCGCCTGCACAAGCCCATCGGGTAGCTCCCGCAGCCTGTCAAGCACATCGCCCACAAGGATGGTGTTTATCACGCGCGCACTTGGGCTAGTCATCGTTCATCTCCGGTTAAACTTTGAATACAGTGGTCAATCATCTTACGGAATTGAGAGAGCGTCAGTTTCTGGTTGGCATAGCTATCACGAAGGGGATACTTATACCATCTCAGTTGATAGTTGGTGGGCTTGTAATGAAAGTTTGGGCGCACCAGGAGGCAATCGGGAGTGTGGTGGTTGTTAGCGCAGAAAGCGCGCCACTTGTCCTTGTAATCACAGGTGCAATGCGCCCAGCAGCCATACCCGTCATTCCACTCAATCCCCATTTCGTCGCAGAGTTGTTTCATAACCCTGCGCTTGAACTCACGGGTAACTTCCCACTCCGTGACCTCGTCGTCACCGCTTGCCATAAGCATTTCACTGTGGACTTTGTGCTTTTCTTCGTCGTCTGCAAGCCGCCGTTCCAGTTCCGACTGGTAGCAATCAGGGCGATGCTTGTTCGCCTCAACCCATTCGTATTCCTTGTCGGCATAGCCACAGGTGCAATCGCCCCAGTAGTAGGGGAACACGGAAAACACATCGTTTTCAAACTCCTCAATGCGACGATAACCCCACTCATCCTCGCGGTCGGGCGTGCAGGCGTCAAAAAGCCGCTCCAATTCTTTCTCGTAACCGGCGTCGCGTGGCACTGGATACTCGCCACGTGAATTGCCGAAAAAGTAATTGCCCAACTCCATCAACTGTTTTCCTCCTCCAGCAAGCTTCCCAGTATCGCGCAATAGTTCATCAGGTCTGCTATCAGCCCGTCGCGCCCTTCAGGATGCGAGATGCCACGTGTAGCTGAGATAGCCCGTAACACGTGCTTCATCAGATAGATGGCGCAGACCTGTGACGCGGGGATACCCAGCAAGCCCCCAATGAACTTGAAGTTGTAGTTCACATCGTCTCGGTTTATCGTGTATGCAGGCGACTTCCCGCCCATCACCTGCCGCCGTAACTTCTCAATCCTGGCGAAATATGCCTCTCGTTCAGTATGTTTCATTGTATCAGCTTCCTCAAATAAGGGGCGGGCAAACCCCAGGAGACTTCACAGCGCCCGCCCCCGTTCCGATTTTCACGCGCCGCTCTTTTTCAGTCAGGACAATACGGCGGCGCTTATGTGTTTGGTGGCTCAACTCACAACCTCCATTACCGCCCCGCCCCCGCGCTTTTCCAGGTATACGCGGGTCGGGAATTCGTTTATCAGCGGCGTGGCGTGCGTCACCACAAGCACCTGTTTGAAGTGCGAGACGAACCGCTTCAGCACGTCCACCATCCGGCGACGGTTATCGGTATCAAGCGCATCGAAGGCCTCGTCCACGATAAATATCTCCATTCGCTTGCCCTCGCGCTGCGCCTGGTAGACCGCCAGCGCCAGCCTGAGCGCCAGCTTTACCATCTTGCGCTCACCGCCGCTGAAGGTGGCAACCTCGCGTTCACTTTCGCCGTCGCTCACGAGTATGTCCAGCACCTCACGCTGCTTCCCGCTCTTGGTGGAGCCAAGCGTGCTGAGAGTCACGCGGAAGTCCTGTCCTTCAAGTATGTCGTCCAAAATCGCCTGTATCTGCGGGACGGCGGCCTCGATGAGCAATTGCGGTATCCCATCTTTACCAAAGGCCTCGGCAATCAGCGCATATTGAGCAATAAGTATTTCGTGCTTTTCAATTTCCGCCTTCAGCGAACGCACCTCGTTATCAGCCTGGCGCACAGTTGCGATGCGCTCTTGCAGCGCGGCAACTTCGCCAACGTGCTTCTCGTGCGATTGCCGCGCCTGGGCTAAAAGCTGCTCCGCAACGTCGCGCTCGGCTTCAAGCTGCTTCTCGGTTTCATCAGGTTCATCACAAGCGGCAAACGCTTCTTTCTTTTCAGCGAGTATCGCCTGATAGCGTTCCACCTCAGCTTCGTAATCGGCAAGCTGCTCGCGAAGTTCGGGTAAAGCGGCTTCCTGCCCCTTGATCTCGGCAAGGCGTTGCTTTGCCTGCTGCCCGCTCTTGAGGCGAGCCTGCAATGTCTGCCGCATAACTTTCAGCGCTTCAAAGTTCACGTCTGGCAGCGCCGCCAGCGCCTTCTCGTGCTCGATCACCGACCGTTTCAATTCGGGTATTCTAGATTTTGCCTCCCGCGCTTTATCCATAAACTTACAAGGCGGGATTTTCATAGGGCTGTCGCAATTGAGTTCCGGATCGTCTATAAGCGCCGCTTCTGCTTCGGCGTCGGCAAGCTCTTTACGCGCCGCCTGAAGATTGCTGCGAGTTTGAATTAATAAAGTTTCAGCCTGTAGCTTATCCTCTATATCGGCCAGTTCGCTTTCGGTATCCGCCAGTGACGCAAGCGCTTCTATCAGGCGTTGCTTATCTTCGCCGCCGTTTTCCACTTCCTTGATTTTCTGCTCGGTCAGGGATACGCGCTTCTGGGCGTTGAGCAAGTCCTGCCCGGCGTCCTTGACGGCCTGCTCAAGCTCGGAGCGTTCCTTGTATTTCGCCTTCAGCGCCGCCGCCTTCTCCCGGATTCTCTGTATATCAGCTTCTTGCTGCTCAATGTTGTCAGCGGCTTTGTCACGCTCGGCGGTGGCCGTTTCAATAGCCTGCTGGATTTCAGGCAGCTTAGCAGCAAGCTCTTGCTGCCTGTTTTGCTGCAATTGCAGCGAATCGCGCTTCGATGCGAACTCCGAACGCTTATCCTTTGCCCGCTCGTGAATGATTTCAAAGCGCTCAGCTCTAACCAGTTTTCCGAGCACCGCCTTTCGTTCACGCGGCGGAAGCTCGGTGAGGTCACCGGCGCTGAACTGCGACGAAAAGATAGTGGCAAGCACCAGTTCCTTAGACCCTATAAGCTGCTCAATCGCGGATTCAAACTCGCGGACTTTAGGGCCAGCAATAGCCTCGGTTTCGTTCTCACGATAAAGGTATGCGTCCTGCTGCGTTCGCGCTGCGTCAATGAGCCTGCTGGCGGTGTAAGTTTCGCCACCACTCACGAACTCCACCTCTATCAGCGCTTCGCCGTCCGCCCCGCGCGTCACCTGCTCATAGAATCCGGGGCGGCTTGGCCACTCGCCATAGAAGCAGGCCAGCACGGATTCAATCAGAAACGTCTTGCCGCTGCCGTTATCGCCAGCGATGCCGATAAGCTCATTAGAATTGAGAGTAAGCGTAGTATCCTCATGTGGCCCGATGTGCTTCAGCCGGACGCGGCTAACCCGCTCCAGCGAGCCGAGCGCGCCGTTTTCGCGCGGGAGGTCTTGGGCGAGGTCGTCGATAATGTCATGCACAGCGACATAATTGAATAAGTCGGCGTCCTGCGGGTCTGCAAGCAAGGGACTAAAGGGCGGACAGCAAGACTGAAACCACTTACCAAAAAGTGCTATTGGCATCTCGTCCACGTTCATATCAGCCGCCCCCTCACGCGCCTTCCGCTCCTGCGGGATGCGCTCAAATGTCAGGTGCGGCGGATTGAGGCTTATGTCGTCGGGAAGTTCGTAGTCGCGGATACGAACGAAGTCGGCGCTGCGGAATTCCTCTTGGTTGAAACGGTAGTGCTCAGCGCCAAGCGTGAAGTAACGCGGCGTGTCGGTGTGGATATGCGTTGCGGTAACGGTGCGTCCTTTTACTTCCAGCACCTCAAAACCAGGCTCGCACGGCCCCCGATTGTTCCGCTCGGGAACTTCGATGCACATACCTTCCCCGAAGTCCTTCTGCGCTACCGTGCCTACGTAACCGCCAAGCTCCGGGCGGCTCTCATCCAGCGGCTGGCGTTTGTGGATATCGCCAAGCGCGTAGTAATCTGCGCCGATTTCAATAAGCTGCTCACGTGTGAACACTAGCTCGCGGTCGGAAGCGTCAAGACTGATGCCGCTTGGCAGCGCGCAGCCCTGCATCTGGCAATGGCCGAGAAATATCACCGGCTTGCCAGCATCATGGCCAACCTGGGCTTCGAGCCTGAAAGCGTCAAGCTGCTGCTGCACCCGCTGGCGGAACTTGCGCGCAATCTCATCGCGGCTAAGCTCCTGCATTTCGTCGGGCTTGAGCAACATGCTCGGATACAGCCACGGCATACACAGCACCACGAGGTCGCTAAAGTGCAGAAATTGCGGGCGTTCCCATACGTGAATGCGCTCATTTCCGAGCGGCGCGATTGCCGAACGCCCCAGCCCGAATGCCAGATCGTGCTGGCCTGATATGAGAACGCTTTCGCATTCTAGGTCTTCCAGGAATACTTGCGACATCGTGACAAGCTCGCCGGTGCTCGCCTGGGAATCGCCAACCAGCGGGTTATCAAACCAGTCGCCAGCGTTGAGATAGTAATCAATGCTTTCCTGCTCAAGCATTTGCCGGAATACGGCATCTATGATTTCGCGCCGTTTGCCGTTTAGGTGATGGTCTGCTGAGATAAGAATTTTCATTTCGTTGCTCCCCGCTTCTTTCGCCACTTTTCCTGGCACTGACGACAAAATACCCAACCTTCAAAGAACTTCGCATTCTTCGGGTCCTTGCAATAGTTATAAACATCTTCTGCTATTGGGTTTTTGCAGTGGTCGCATATCGCATAATCGCTTTTGCCGCCCGTTCGACGTTCCGTATTCGGTTCGTCCATCATACTTACTCCTTCGCCCGTATCCTGTTCTGCCGGTTCAGGGTCGGGCACGAGGCCATTCTTTTGCATATCGTGCTCGACCGGCGGCCCGAGCTCGTTTTCTATTTCCTGATATTCCGCTTCATCGATCGGGTTGTCGGCATCCTCTTCCAACCGTTGCTCCAGTTCATTGTCGGTCTCGCCAGCAGGCAATGAGGCTCTTCCGCTTTCGCCCGCTCCGCGCATCAGAAGCGTTGCCACCTGCATTTTGCGGGTATGAACCTTAACTCTTCCTTCCTTATCGGGTTTGCCCCGGTAAGGACGGCGCTCCCAGACTTTCACCAGTTCAAATTCCGGGGCGCTAAGCGGTATCCTGCCTGCCGACATTATTTTCGCATACGTAAGCACCTGGTTGATGAGCCGATCAGCCGTTCCGCTGTGCAGATCGTATTGAAACGGGTTGAAGATACCGATGCCTTCAAGATCAATTAATCTGAGGAATAACCGTCCGCGCCGCGCGCATTTACCTTCAACGAAGTCCGGGCATTCGGTTCGTTTGCATTCGACTTCGACCCGCTTCCCGTCTAAATCATATCGCATCGCAATACCCGGCTGTTCAGTGCTATAGCACTCGGCAGTTCCGTCAGCCCGATAATAGGTATACTGAATGTTTGCGGTCACGTCGAAGTTGATCATAAATTTCACGCGCAAGCTCGCAGGAGTCGGGCCGAGTATCTCATCTATTTCCGGCTGATGCACGGGATTTTCCGCTTTCACTATGAAGTAGCCAACGTTGAGGATGCCAGGCGATTTGCCCGCTTGCTCGGCGCGGGAGATGCGATCAAGCAATTTCTGCGCCTGCTCAGGTGTGCAGCGGACAATTTCAGCTACATCATTCGGCTTCCGGCCAGCCAGCGCAAGCAGGTCATCGCCGCTCAAACCAGCCTTGATTTTACCGGCCCTGGGGATTCTCAATGGTTTATCCCGCATTTCAACTTCAGTGAGAGTGCCCGGCTTCATAATCGGGCCTTCGCCGATTCGTTTTTCGATAGCGTTGCTGTTGGCGTTATTCGAGTCGTTCATTTTCACGCTCCCATATCTGTTGATTAAAATAAGCAATAGGAAAGTGCAGGTCGGCGGTGTAAAGACGCGTGACGGGCGCGAGAGGCGGCTCTCATCGGAAAATATGAGGTCATTTTTGCCCCCTTCGTCGCTCTATCCGGTCAACGAGCAGATTTAAATTATCCTCAGCCCGTTTCGCGCCGATAACCGCTGCTTGAATAAGCTGCTCGTCAACCACTTTCAGATTTCGCCGGTTACCGTTCAGTATTCGATATGCGGCTGTGGCATCCGCAAGGCACGTTTTAAGCTTGTTCAGCTTTTGCGTCATATCCCTCGTGCAGCCCATAATCAAGCCTCCTTGTGCTGCCGCGCTTGGGCAATCAATCCGCCAAGCTCGCGGACTGGGATTTTGAGCACTTTTGATAGCTTGGGAATATACCTATAGGCGGGAATGCTGTTGCCGTTTTCCCAGAGGCATACGGTCTGGGCGGCGACGCCGATCCGGTCGCCAAGCTGTCTTTGGGTAAGGCCAAGTTCCGCTCGCCTCGATTGAAGCAGCAATACCAGCTTCCCCTTCGGCGTTAATACGATGTATTCATTGGCGTCCATCGCCAAGCAGTATTATAAAGAAAATCAAGAATGTCAAGCCCTTATACGAAAAAATCTAGTAATTTCTAATTTCCGGTGGCTCGGAAAGGTCGCGGAAGACGCTTTCTAACCTGTCCAATGGCCGAAAAACAGATGTTTACCTTTTTCAAAGAAATTCCAGATTCCCCCGCTGAACCCCTTGACAGGGTATCTCTACAGGGTATAATTGAAGCGTGATGAACGATAAAATGAGGAATGGAAGGGATATTATGAAAACGAAAATCAATGGAAGCGACCCTAAAACAACAGGGGAAGTGCTTCAATGTCTGCGTGAAGCGCGAGACGGCAATCTCAATGAGTGCCGCCGACTCGCCCAAGCTGGCGTGATTCCGCCTGGATGGAAAGAGGAAGTGTGCAATTTCTGTGGTGGCGCCATCGCGACTTCGCCCGACGGGAAATTCACCCTTCACATTGGCGAGTGCGGCTAACCTCCTACAGGCTCCCCACCGTGTTCGACTCACGGCGGGGGGCTATGCCCCCGTGACGGTTCACGGGGAGCCTGTATTGGATGAGGATGACACAATGGGCGCTTATGCCACCTACAACTGGGAATGGGATACCTGGCCCGAACCGCACTGGCGCACGCCACTTACCGACAAGGAGATTCTTCGCTTCACCAAGAAGCTGGTGCGGCATTTCAAGACGCCGCATCTGCTCATCCGGCGCGCCAAGTATCACGGGCGCGGCGGCGGCAAATATCACTGGACGAACTATTGGTATCATTACGCCGACCTCAGCAAAAATAAATCTCGTTTCGTGTATATGCGCACTAATCCCAAGTGCGATCTTTATAACCGCATGATAAAATTGTCCGCCGTCGTGCCGTTCAGCACATTGTTGCACGAGTTTACCCATCACCTCTGCGACCCGCAAGACCAGAAGGATAGGCGCAACGGTAAAGCACACTATCACGGAAAGCATTTCCGGAAGGCGTTGAAGCGGGTCTACAAATGGGCCGAACGCTGGCTGCCTGAACTTGAGGCGGCAAGGAAAACACAACAATGAAATACATCAGTGCCCGGAAGCTGGCGGCAATGCTGGGCGTGCCGCGCAACAAAATCCTGGCCGCATTGCACAGCGGCAGAATCCGTTCTGAAAAGGTAGAAGTTACGCGCGTTGAGCGGCGCATCCCGTATTCCGAACTCAGCCGCGTCCGGCAACTTATGCAGCGAGGCGCTTGGGATTGGGGCAAGCGCGGCAGACCGAGAAAGCACTCAAAGAATTGAAGCGTTGAATAAGCTATGTCGGCTTTTCGTCTACATCTGTAGATTTATTCTCTACTCTCTTGCTGAACCCGTCTCCCCTATACACGGGAGTTGGCGGGCTATATGTTCTTTTCGCCTCGCCACCGCATACCGGGCATTTCCGGCTGCCATAAGGCGGGCTATCCTCCAGCCGTTCAAAAAGCGTTTTGCAGGCCAGGCAGCGGAACTCATAAAGCGGCATCTGTCTCCTCCGCACGTTTCATTTTCTTCTCAGATTGATTGCGTTAAACCAGGTCACTCCCCAGCGCGGATGCACGGCAAACATTGCCTGCATCGCCGGGCAAGGCCGATCGAATTGGCCGAGCGTATATTCTGTAACGCCCGGAAAACAGCCGCCAAAAATCACCGGCGGACTAAGGCTCAAAAAATGCCAGTGGCCGAATTCGCCCCAATCTATGCGTTTGCCCGTATCCTGCTGGATGCGGCTGAGGCGGCGTCGCGCCATGTTCTCTGTGTTGACGCTGGCCTTTATCTTGTCGCCGTGCTCAAGAAAGAATTGCCAGCCGAATCGGTCTACGATTTCCCAGTCACTATAATCGCTTAGTTCGAATCGGCTTTCTACATTTTCCGGTTTTATGCGCTCAATCACTTCGTGCAGCGTGTTGTAGGCGACGCGATCCCAATTATCTTCCGGTCGCTTGCCCTGGTAGCGCCCGCCCGACCTTCCGTGATTGCCGCTGCGGTAGTGAACTGTGACTTTGCGAAACTTCGTTGAAGCGAATATTATCAAGTCGAGCATCAGCTCAACGAAAAGGTTCGCCTGCTCCAGGACGCCCATATCGGCGCGCCACAACTGGCCGGGGTAAACTCCGCCATCGCCCTCAACAACATCGCCCAAAATATCTATATCCAGCCCGACGAAACCCTTGAAGCCGCCCTGCTTTTTTTTAATGATGCTGACCATAGCTTCTTTGATACGGTCAAATGAAGCTATCGTTATGCTGGGATCGTAGAAGTTCGACTTCTGATTTTCCTGTGGCCGCACAACGAGACCGGTATGAACATCGCATATTGTAAGCACAGCGAGTTCAGAATCTTTATCGGGCTTATAAGTCGCGGGCGGCGGTATTTCAATGGGCGCGAGTTTGTCGGCCATGAGCTTTATCGCCTGAGCGAGTTCGCGCTTCACTTCCAACTGCTTAGCCTCACGCTGCGTCAATCCCAATTCTACATTCGTTGGCTTTGGTGGAACGACGCCGCCATCCTGCTGGTAAAACGCGCCCATCGCATACATCCAGTAGGAGCGGGCGACACTTTTTTTCATGTTGAATTCATTATGCATCGCGCTCCGCTTCCCGTAAGGGTCATCGCGCAAATATTCCATCACACGCTTTAGAGTATCGGTATCCGGTTGGAATGGTGGCGTTGGCATTAATCGTCTCTCGACAATTCAATCTGCTCGCCGACCTGCTCAATGGGCTGAAGCGGCTTGGTGAAGCCGACAACGTTTGCCCTGGGCGGTTTGCTCGCGAACTCTCCAGCAAGTTTCATCATTTCGCGCGCCAGGTCAAAATCAACATCATCCTCGACGAGCGTTGCTGCAATCTTGCCGCTGATAAAGAATTTTAATTCAAGCTCCATCAGGCAAGCGCCATATCGAAATTGCCAATTCCGACGGCGATAAAAACAAGCTCGCTTCTAGGTCGTTCTCTCATTTCAACTCTATCGTTCACGTTTCCTTCTATCGTTTCTATGTAGGCATCGTGAACGCGCGCGACCATGCCTGTATGCCGGTATCCCGTTGGCCCGCCTTTCACCAAAAACAGGTCGCCGTTTCTGGGATTGGTTGTAATCCAGCCGTTTCTTTTCGCATAGCGATATAACGCGCTGCTGCTCCAGCGCAGGCGGCCCAGCGGCGCGAAGGGATTTACTTTACGCAGTAAGCGCGCCGCGAGAATATAGCAATTCGTTGCAATGCCCGCACACCATTCATATGCGCGCCCTTCATTGCCTTCCATAACCGCGCGGACAATCTTGCCTCGGTTTTCGCCGCCGGACTCGCAAGCGCCCAGCGCATCGTAAAAAAGCGCCAGCGCCGTTGCACGCAAACTACCGGACGCGACGGCGATAGTCACATTGAAATCAGGATTGAAAGGATTGCGCGTCATTTCTTATATTCCTTATGAAACTTCTCAAACTCATCGAGCAGGTATTGCGACAGGTGCTCCTCAAAATCATCGCCCTCCGCTTGCGGCCCAAGTATTGTTACAGTTCCCACGCGCGTGGCGATACCGTAATCGGCAATCAACTTCGGGATTACCGCGCGGGCGAATGCAACCGTTTCCTCACGATAGCGCGCTGGTATTTCATCGGCATTATCATTGACGAAATCAACCGCCCATTCAGCAGCGAAATCGTCAATGCGGCTCAGGTCAAGCTCCTGGCCGGTCGCAATGTCCAGCACATAAGACGCGAGCAGCGCCGCGACTTTCGTCTTGTCAAGTTCCGCTTTGCAGCTCGCAGCGCCTATTAGCAGCAGCGCCACCAGCACGATTAGATAAACTCTTCGCATGTCGAAACCTCCATAATTCGTAATTACGCCGTGTGATAACGCACCAGGATACCGCCTTCGAAAGTCAGCAAATGGTTGGTAACGCGGTCGCCGTCCAGAATGATAATCACCTGCGTTATGCCATCATTGCCGTTGACGTTGAAGGCCGTATCCGCGCGCACTTTAGCCGAGCAATGTAACTTCTCCAGCGGCGTGGCTACTCCGATACCCACCTTATCCAAGCCCGCGTCTACCTTTATGAGATTAACGTCGGTATCGCCCTCAATGCGGGTATCTATGTCCGCGCCGGACTCATTGAACACAACCGCGCCTGTAGTTCCAATATCATGGTGCAAAGTGCTATAGTTATCGTAAACTTTCAGGAAGCCGCTTGCTGTTACTTGTAGCATCCCATTGCCGATTTGCTCGCCGAAGTCAACCTCTCCGATATGGACGGTTCCTTTTGTGGCGTTATCGGTGCTACGGAGTTTCAAGCTTTCGCTTGCGGCGATTCCGCCTTTTAATATCTGCCCGCCACTCCTGCCCGCCAGCTTTGCATACTGCGTATGGTCGTCATCGGCAAGCCCCGTCAGCGCCGCGCCGTGGTCAAGCTGTCCGCAATTAGCCGCGTCCTGATGCGTGTGCGTAGGGGTCTCGGAAGCCAGGCCACCGCTGCCCTTCTCCTTCAGATACTGCGGATGGTCATCGTCGCCCAGCCCGCTCAGGCTGCCGTGGTCTATCGCGCTTTCGTCCATACCCAGCGTCACGTAATCGCCGCCGTCGCTGTAGGTAAGCGGGCTATCAGTTCGCAGCACGCCGTCGTTGTTAGCCGCGCCCAGGAAGCCGGGCGTGGCATCGCCGTCCACGCCGACAAGCTGGTCGGTGCCGCCGCCGCTAACAGGTGGTGGGTCTGGGCTTGCTGCGCGAAACAGGGAAGTTCCCGTGAGCCGAACTTCCGGTTTACGACACTCCAGCCTGAAGAATCGCGCCACCGACCGCAACAGCGTGCGAACGGGATTGTCCGGGTCTTTGATAACAGGGTGTCGGAACATGCTCATGCTACATCTCCTGCATTATAATCTAACAATGTCAGGGTTATAACGGTGCGCCCTTCTGCGCATTCCACGCTATAGCCCCTGCAAATACCGGTATAGTCAGCGCTGCCGTCATTGTCTTCATCGATCGCGATCGTCATGCCAAGCTCCGGATATGTTGTAATCGGGCCCTCATACTGATAGGAACGCGCCTGATACCACTTCAGCCTGTTCATTAACTCGAGTCGCCCTAACGTGATTGCCGCGCCTTCGGATGCCGGGCCGATGTCCAGCATTGCGCAGCGAGCGGGCTTGTTGGCATTCGCACCCCGTATTTTTTTATGTGAATTTGCGGCAAGTAGAAGCGTCCCGCCATTGTCGGTAGTGTCATCGGTTTGCACGAGCACATACTGGTCGCTGGAGCCGGTAGAGACCTCGAACTCGTGCACAATGCCTTCGTAGTCATTGTTGAAGGCTGGCAGGCTAAGAAAACGAATGCGTATGCAATTAACGTTCTTTGTGGTGATTTCATCCGACTGCATTTCGATCGTCGCCAGCGCGTTTGTCTTGCCCTGCGTGGTGAACTTGCCGTAAGCCTTAGCGCCCATTAGCTTCCAGTTACCTGATGCGCTTTGGTGAGTCGAGGTGTTGAAATCATCGCAGCCTTCTATACGCACATCCCACGTCTCATCGCCGCCCCTGTCGGAATAGTTGCCAAACACGGCCTTGATATAATCCACCTTATCCGTCGCGGGCGTCGTTCCCGACCGGAACCAGAAGTAGAGCGAAAAGCCTGTCGATGCGCCGGTTTTCTTGCCCCAGAACTTGGACTCCAGCTTGCCGTCTATCATCAGGTTCATGCCGGTATTGTCAGCGCCCGTGTATTCCGATGCGCCGCCACCGTCCCAATAGGGATTGCAGTTCGACTTATACTTCCAGCTATCAAGTCCTTCGTTGCTAGCGGTATCGTGCCACATATAGCTTGACTTGAGCGCATTGCCGCGCACTTCGCTTTCGTAGCGCAGCAGGATGCCGTTTACCAGGTCGTCCACAGTCAGGTCACGCTCAACCTCTGAGACCTTGTCAAGCGTGATGTCCGGCGTCGCCTTTTGGTATAGCTGTTCCAGCACGTATTTGTTGTTGGTGTGGTCGTAATACCTGACTATCTCGTTTTGTAGCGATGCCGCAGCCAGTATCATGTCAAGCGTGCGCCCCGCATATTCGCTGAACCGTGCCGGGCTATAGTCCACGCGATTGACAGGCAGCCCCAGCGTTGATACCGCAGCCCCCGCTTTGCGTATCTCGATGTCGCCCGCCTGGAAATTTGCGCCACCGTATTCGTCCGGCGCGGTAACTATTGTGTTGAATACGTCAGCCAAGTCCTTCACTGTCCCGCCAAGCGATTCGTCCTCGTCGTAGATTCCGTAATCGCCCTCCGGATTGGTTCCGAACGACTGGCTGGAAGCAAAGCAGCCGTCCTCCGGCAGCGCGTAATACGTCTTGGGGTCGAGCGTGCCGCCCGTATTCGTTATCTCGACAGCCGCCTCGACACTTATCTGCTTGGCAATGCGCTCGTATACATTAGCGCCAACCGCATGGTCGGCGGCGGTGGTGCCAAGTTCCGCCCGCGTGACGTTGAGCAGCTTCGCGCTAACATGGTCGTAGCCGTCGTAGTAAAACCATTCGCTATCAATTTTCACGAATCCTCGCGCCTGGAAACCCAGCCCCGGCGTGTCCAGCTCTATTTCCGTAACCGTATCGCCCGCCAGGAAACCAGTCTTAAGCGTGTCGGCGGCGGCATCGCCGTTCTCGCCTTTGATATAGCAATCATCGCCGCTAACAGAGTTATCGTCGGAGTCGTTAGGATCGGGCCATATCGTATACATCTTGCTATCGCTGCTGCTGCCCCACGCCTCGCTCTCCTGCATCGGCATATTAACAAGCGTAATCGTGTCACTGGTCACGACCCAGACCGAACGCCCGCTGTCGTCGGGGCATAAAGCAGGCCCCAGCGCCGCGCCTTTATCAAGGCATAGCACGACGAGATAATGGCCTTCGCCAGCATTGTCATAATAAGGCTTCTTGGCAACGAAGCCCTCAAATATGCGCTTTGCGCCGTCGGCCAGCACAACCCGCGAATTCATCATCAGCGGATTGTTGGCAGCGTCGCTTTCGAGCGAATATTTGCTTACAACGTCCGAGCGTATCAGAAGCGTCAATGTGTCGTCCTGCCCCAGCGCGGCTTCTTTACGGTAGTTCGCAACAGGCACCGTTGCGCTAGTCCCGCTTGAATCGTATGTTTCGTAAGGGTTGGTAAATGTCGCTGTCAAGCTCATTGAATGATCTCCGTAGCAGCGTCAATGGCAAATGTGATTTCATAAGTGTTAGGATCCATTTTTGCTGGAGATGCAACACCTGGAGCGCAATCAATTATGTAGCCTTCGTATTCCTTGTAGAAAGCATCCGCATCAGGATTGGGCGTGGCTGTTTGCGCCAAGTCTTCAATGTAGAGCTTGACGCGATTGTGATTGAAATATCGCAACAGGTTCAGATCGTCCATTTTAAGCGCTGTCTGCCTGCATACTATCGTCGCCGAAGTCGGCCCTGTATATGCGATGTCCGCTTTCTGAAGAGTGCCGTTGATGTCACGGTAGTATTTAGAGATATTCGCATCCTGAAGATTGAGCCTCAATGGCGCGCTTAGCGTAACATTGCGCAGCAACGAATAAACCTGAGCCGTAGTCGTAATGCTCGCAGGCTTACCGCGTATCCAGTAGGCGTTCACGCCATCAACGAGCGTTGGATTCCAGCCCGTGAGCGTCCCCCAGGCAAGCCAGCCGTTTTGCGAGAAGTCGCTTGTGGAATCGTGGAACGGCGTGAACGCAGTCCAGCCGTTGCTGAGGTGATAAAACTCCCAGGTAATCGCGCCATACGAGCCTGCCGTATGCAGGCGCACGCCGAAGCTGTAGAAGGCGGCGTCCGCGCCGATGTAAATGTAATCGCTGCTATCGGCCCAGAATGCCTTTGGCGTTCCGGCTTTGGTCGCCATCTCGTCGTCGTAATCATCGTATGTTGCGCCATTATAGCGGCGGCAATAATCAAAATCGCCCGCCTGCTCGGTCACGCGCACTTCTGCGATGCTCATAATTGCAATCTCCTGGCGCTATCGCGCAAAGTTCCACCATCTGTAGCAACCAATGCGGGCGCGCCCTGACGCACGATGCCGGACTTTGCGATGTTGAGAAGGATATTCTTTAGCTCGTTGATTCCGACGTCTTTGGTATATACAGGATTATTCGCATTAGCCCCTCTGTTAGATGCTTTGCCACCAAACAGGTTGCCGAGCACGCCACCAATGGCTGTGCCAATAGGCCCGAAGGCGCTTCCCGCGATGGGGAGTATTGACGCCAGTATTCCTTTTGCGCCGCCGCCGCCTGCTGCCGCGCCAATACCCGCAGCGGCTACCGCTTCCCAGAATGATTTGCCGAACCTCTTGCCGGACTTCTCGCCTTCATCGTCCATATCTTCGAAGCCCAGGAACGATTTTACCCACGCTTCGCCTTTGCCCTCAAATCCGTATGTATATGTTTTCCACTTGGTGGCAGCACCAGCAGCCCCAGCAACTGCGCCCGTTATCGGCGACATTGGCGGCAATTTCGCTGATGCAATTGTGAGCGCCCCTATATTGTCCGTAAGTTCTTTTACCTTATCGGCGGCATCTTTTGCTGAACCGCCTGTCTTATCCAGCGTGTCTGCAAGCGCCTTTGATGCACCGGCTGCGGCAGTTGACGAACCGGTAAGCTCCTGTGTGCGGGAATTCAATTCGTTCTGTATGTCAGTAAGCTCGCCCTGCACTTCAGTCATTGCCACTATTGTATCGGCATAATTGCGCATTGTTAGCGCAGCGTCGGCTGTGGCTGCCGCGCTCTTATTGGCGCTTAGCTCGAAGTTCGCTATCGTATAATTTAAATCAACGTGGCCGATTTTCACCGCTTTCATAAAACCTATATTGGCGTTGAAAATCGTATTCGCGGCAGCGATGAATTTGTTGATACTGCGGACGCCTCGTGCAATCAGTATATTTATTGCGTCAATGACGAGATTGACCGAATCCTGAACCGCCTTCAGGAATGCCGTCTCGCCCGCATTCAGCCAGCTCCATATCTGGTATGCTCCCATCTTGACGGCCTGCCACGCAACGCCCAATCCCGCAACAAACTTACCCAATGCCAGACCCGCGCGCGCGGTGCTGAACATTACATCGCCAGTCCACCTTATCCAGGCTGAGCGGTTCTCCACAACGCTATCGGTGACTTCGGTGATTTTATTCGTTGTGAGCTTCAGTATTTCAATAAGCGCGGGATTCTGGGTTATAACCTTCCCTATCTCTTCTTTCAGGTCGCCCCAGGCGGCGTTAAGAATCCGCGTAGCGCCTTCCATCGTATTGGCGCGCTCAATCGCCATATCCCAGCCCGCTGATGTTTTCTCCAGTATTTCCGCCAGCTTCTCGGTTTTGCTCGCAGCGGTGTCAACCTGTATGCCATATCGTGAAAATGCGTTGATATTTGAACTTAGCGTTTTCGCTAAGAGTATTCCCGCATCCTTGAATTGAACTCCGTAAAGCTCACTGATCTGCACAACCGCTTTCATCGCGTCCGGCAATGCCTGTTGCGACAGGCCGGTGATGGCTTCAATAGTGGCCATCGTCTGGAGCGTCATCTCATCGCCAACACCGATGGCGTTTTGCATCTCTTTGGCATATTCGCGCAGGACGTTGAATCCCTCGATGGTGTATTGGTTTTTAGCCCTAAGTGCGGCAATCAACCCTATTTCGGCAGCTTCCTGCTCCTGGGCTAGGCGCACGGCGTCTTTCATAAAGTTGATGAATCCGGTAACCGCGCGGTATCCGGCATAAGCTGCGATCAAGCCGGCGACAAGTTTGCCGAGATTGCGGAAAGGCGCGGCGGCCTTTTGCGCAATTGATGCGCTTCGCTTCACCGGCCCCGACAGCTTATCCTTCAAGCCTAGCACTACTTCCAGTATCTTCGTCATGCTCTTATCCGTTTTCCTCCCTCAAACGTGCTGCCTGTATTGCGTTCATCCGGTTATCGATAAACCTTATCGCCTCCAGATACCATGCGGGCTGGTCGGCGATACCGCCAGCTTTTAGCAGAAACCCGTTTTTATAGTCTACATACATTTCCATGAACGCTCGCGCGAAAGGGCTGACTTCCAGCCAGGGGCACGTGGTGCTAAAAGTTTCAAAAACTTCATCACCGACCACCTCCTGCTTTAATCGCAGCCCGCCTTCAAGACACATCAGCGGGCATCTGTCAAGTTCGTTTTCGTTCAGTTCACAGGTTCGGCACTCGTCGAAGTTTCCTCCGATGAGGTTGCAGTAAAACCCAGCTCTTCAGCCTCCTGTCCGGTCAGGCCGTGCGCCTCGTTCGCCGCGCGAAGCAATTCCCCGAAAAGTGTGGCGGGCAAGCGGTTGAGCGATGCACGGTTCACGCGCTCGTATTCCTTGCCGCCGATTTTCACGGTATTATACTCAAGCTCAAACGGGCCGTCCGCATCGGGGTCTTCCAGGCCGCGCAAGCCGCGCAGTGTCAGCCGTAAAATGTCGTAAGCCATTGAAATGGCGTCAACTTCACGCCCCTTCGTATGCATGGAAGTTACCTGCATCATCGCATCATTGGTTAGCGGAATGATGAGGTATTCGACGTTGCCATCGGGGTCGCACTTTGCGACCTGCCAGTTTTCACTCAATCGTTTTGGTAGTGCTTTCATTGAATCTTCTCCTTAAGTCCAGGTAAACTGGAATTTGTTTTGCGAATCCATCGCGAACCGCGCCCGACAATAATACAGGCCATCCTGCTCAAATATCTCCGGCGGTTCATTAAGGTAACCGTCAATGCTGTAATTGCAAGTGTTGCCTTCCGCCTTGCCGAGTTCAAGCGTAAAAGAAGCGCTCGTTTCGCTCGTGAAGATATTGTGAATGTTAAGGGTTGCCTGAGCGGGGAGCCGGAATTCTGCCTCAATTGTCGGAGCCTGATCAACAACACGTGGCACCTGGATACCCTGCACAGCGCCGCTGCCCAGATCGCGTTCCGCTACAGTTTCGTTGTTGAGCGCGAAGCGCAGACGACGGCATACAAGGTTGGCAGATGAGACGCCCGCGACAGTTGCATCTAACCCTGTGCATACAACGGGCGTTGTGGCTGTCCAGGCGCTTTCGGACGAACCCGCCTCGCTGGGCGCAACATACTGGCCGATAATGTTGTAAGTTGCCTTGCCCGGCTTGCCCGGCTCAAATTCGAATACAGCATCCGCAACAGCTTCATCAATCCCCTGGCAGAATCCGTTCCCAAGATACTGACGAACATCGATAGCCGTAAGGTCGCCGGGATTCGAATCGTCGTTAAGGTTGAGTTCGCCATCAGCAGCGTAAGTCACGCTAGTGCCGGAAACGATAGTTTCACTCAGACCGCAAGCCTTTAACAAGTCCTGATCAGGCGGCGCCACGCCAACCGTGC
>JAOZOT010000493.1 GCA_029933115.1 Anaerolineae bacterium
GCTTGGCAAGTTTCTGCAATAACTTGGTTGATTATACAGGGACACCCCCCACACCCCCCGACCTGCTGCGCAGGTCTCTGGGATGCCCAATCGGAATGAGGTAGAGGGGCTCGTGGTCTGAGGGAAGGGAGAGAACGCTCTGCACCTGGTCGTCGTGGAACGCACCGATGGGCACCCCTCCCAGGCCCAGAGCCACGGCCTGCAAAAGCAGGTTCTGGGCTGCGTGGCCAGCCTCCAGCTTGACGTACCGTTCGGCCCGCCCGCCGTATTTCCCCTCCGTCCGCGCGTAGACAGCGGTGATGACAAAAACTGCGGGAGCCTCACGGATGGCATCCTGGCTCAGGCCGGCCTGCCAAAGCTCGTCGCGCAGATCGGCTTTCGCTTCAACGATGGCCTTATGTCCCTGGGGCACGTAGTGATAGAGACCGTCGGCGGTGGCCACATAGACCTCCAGAGGATAAAGCGCCCCGGCTGAAGGTGCGGTGCGCCCACCCCAAGCCGCCGTGATACCTTGAGCTGCCCACAGCAATTGAGAGAGCTCCTCCAACGTCAGTTCCTCGTCGGTGAACTGGCGCACCGAACGACGAGCAGCCAAGGTCTCTTCCAACGACGCCTCCCCTTTCAGGCGCGGCGCAGGCAGGGTAATCTCTTCGGCCTGAGGAGAAGCTGGGACCTCTTGCACCTCCCCAGGAGAGCGGGGAAGGCAGCCTGCCAGAGCAAGCGACAGAACTGAAGCGAGGAGCAGTGACCTGCAGCACGGCATACCTCATCCTCCCTCAATCCGCGCTTTTCTGTTAATCCGCACGCTCTTCTGACCGGCTCAACACCCACATCACGGCGTCGAAGGCAATTTGCTTGCGCTGAGCCTTGTCTCGGGTGTAAGGTTCGCCGGTGACGTCGCCCAGGCGAACGTAGCCAGGCTGCACGGTGGAGAAAGCATAGGCTCCCAGAGAGACCCACTCGTCGTAATATCGGGACTGGTCCACCGTGACCACGTCCACCCCTCGCCGGTGCGTGATTTGGTAGCGGGCACTGCGGGTAGTAGCGTAGCGGCGCGGCACAAAGACAAAGATTTCGTACAAGCCGGCTTTGGGCAGCTTGGGCCGCCACTCAGCCCAGCAGTCCTCTCCCTGCTCCTCGCTGACAGTCCAGGTCCAGTAGGTATGTCCTTTGTACCCATAGGCAGCCTCGTGCCAGTACTTGGATTCGGAGCGGACGAACACCTCGTCTACATCGTCTACCGTGATCTCCAGCCTTTCAGCACCGGGACGGTGGCTTTTGATAAAGTTGGTAGGCTCAGCATAAGCCCGCAACACTTGATCTCGTGTCAGGCCCCATTGGTTGGCCGGCATGGATTTGAGCCGGATTTCAAAGTGCAGGTGAGCCGGATAGCGGTCCCCAGCTCCCTTGCCGATGGTGCCAATCTGGTCGCCCCGGTGCACCACCTGGCCTTCTTCGACCAGACGCTCCTGCAAATGAGCGTACTGGGACCACACTCTGCTTCCATCAGGCATGAGATGCTCGATGAGCACGATGTTGCCCCAGGCAGGGAAACTGTCCGAGGTCACCACCAGACCGTGAGCTACGGCGTACACGGGAGCCCCCAGGTCAGAATCGCCACCTCGCAAGTCGTTCCAATCCTCACCCGGATGCCAGGCCTTGAAACGCTCGTAGTACTCTTGTTCGGCCAGACCGGCCGCCACGTAATAGCCTTTTGCGTCGGGCTTGCCCACCGGAAAGTCAAATCCATCAGTGACCGGGATCTCTTGGTCGCTCATCGTGCTCACTCCTTTCGCATGCGTTGAACGATTTGGCAATCCAGGCCGAGCGAAGTGGCTACGGCGCGTAACGGAAAGGATGTCGAGCCGCTTCTTTCTCATTGAGCAGTTCTTCCAGAGTGGGGCGACTTTCGATGGCCTTGCGGATGGCGCCACGCATGGCCTTGTAGTTGTTGATTTTGATGCGGCGACGGATGGCAGCCGCCGGGTGGACAAAGACGTTGGTGATGAGACAGATTTGATCCAAGAGCTCTTCTGGCAGAAAACCCTGTTGGATGCTGTGCTCGATGGCCAGATTCACACCGGCCGCTGCGTCCTCGTACACCAACCGGGCTGCTTTCTCGGTGCGAACGGTGACTGTGGGCACCAGCAAGGTGCGTGGCCGCTCGTTGATAATCCTCAGTTCATGACCGGGGCGCGGCTCATCCAGAGCTCGCTCGATAGCCTTGCCCACCGGCCCATCCTTGAGGCCCAGCAGCAGGTCAATGTGAGCGACCTCGGAGAAGGGGGGGCCGGCAAAGCCTTCTCCCACACACAGGGTCAGGTCGCTGATGAGGGGAGGCGTGACCGGCGTGGCGGCGTAATCGCTCGTCACCTCGCCACCGACGGAGAAGGTCACCGGCCGGCGCCCGATCTTGCCCAGATTCTCCAACTGAGTGCGCATGTCCTCCCGGTCCTCCCGCTCGAAGGCTCCACCGGGCATGATGGGATGGCGAGAATCGCTCATGGTCAGGCCCATCATGCGCAGGCCCTCTTTCACCGCCTGGGTTGCGCCCTTGCGCGTGATGAGACGCACCAGAATCTGGATGTCCTTCTGGCGCCGGCGGGCTGCTTCCAGATCGCCGCGCTGCACGGCACTGTAGATTTCCTGCCAGATGTCGGGGATCAGGTTGGCGCTGGCCAGGATGGCGCCATCCACGCCGGCGCCCAAGGCAGCAGTCACCGTCTCGTCGTGCCCGGTAAAGATGCCGATGGTGCCACGGACCTTCTCCAGCAACGCGGCCAGGAACGGGATGTCGCCGGAAGAGTCCTTGATGCCCACCACGTTCTCCAGGTCGGTGGCCATGCCCTCGGCCGTCCACCATTTGAAATGCGTCCCGGCGCACTGGGGGATGTTGTAGAGGATGATAGGCAGGCCCACCTGGTTGACCCTCTCGTAGTGCTCGTAGACCTCGTTGAAGGTGGGCTTGAGGTAGAAGGGAGCGACCACCAGAGCCGCCGTCGCTCCGGCATCTTTGGCCCAGGCCGTGAGCCGCACCGTGTCGCGGGTGCTGGGGCAACC
>JAOZOT010000494.1 GCA_029933115.1 Anaerolineae bacterium
GCTACTCGCCAAGCGGCCCGAATTTCATCACCCGGTTGTTGGCCGAGTCGGCGATGTAGATGTTGCCCGACCGATCAACGTCAATGCCAATGGGCAAATTGAACTCGCCAGCCCCCACGCCAAATTCTCCGAAAGTGACCAGGAAAGTGCCCCCAGCATCGAATCCGAGCACGCGATAGCCCTCGGGGTCGGTAACGTAGACGCGACCATCTCCATCAACGGCCAGATATGGCTTGTTGACCACCGACTCGCTCTCCCAACCGTGGATAGGCCACTGAGTCACAAAGACGAAATCGCTATCGAACTTTTGGACACGCCTGTTCCAGGTGTCGGCCACGTAGATGTTCCCCTCGGCATCAATGTCAATGCCCACCGGCTCGTTAAACTGGCCGTTCTGGATGCCAAAGCCGCCCCATTGGCCGAGGAACTTGCCCTCAGGGCTGAATTTCATCACCCGCTTGTTGCCTGTGTCGGTCACATAAAGGTCGCCGGCGGCGTCAATGGCAATGTCCCGGGGCCCGTAGAAAACGTCCTCGTACCCGACGATTGACCCGTGTGTGTTGCCAAAAGTCCCCCACTGAAGCAGGAATCTGCCCTCTGAGTCGAATTTTTGGATTCGATGGTTCCAGGTATCAGCCACGTAAACGTTGCCGTCCTGATCCACGGCCACCCCCCACGGCTCTTGGAACTGGCCCGGCCCAAATCCCTGGCTGCCCCACTGGGTTATGAACCGGCCATTGGAATCAAAGACCTGGATACGGTGGTTGTTGCTGTCGGCCACATAGACCCTGCCCTCGCCATCCACGGCCAGTCCTCTGGGGTCGGTGAACTGCCCTGGAGCCGTGCCTTGGCTGCCCCAGGACGTGATGCTGGCCACCTTGCGTTGCCCTCTGGCGTAGGGGTCCACAGGCATCTCGATTGGAGGCGCCGGACCGACGCCATAGTCCCACAACTGGCTGGCCACGTCTTTGCGCACGTAGAAATAGAAACGGTGTACATAGGGCCAGGCAGTGGTGGGAGTCTCATACTTCCGATAGAAGACAATGTTCCAGAAGGCAGCCATCTTCTCCGGGTCACGCAGGTCGGCCATGATCTGCTTCAGACTCGCATTCTTATAGTTCTCAATAGGCCACCAGATAAGGCGGTAGCTGAAGCGATGGTAGCGGTTACCCAGGAAGGGCTTGACCTTCTCCTCGTTCTTATTGCCCACGATGACCAGAGGTGCATCGAGGGCTTCTTTGCTTGGACTGGCGCCGTAGAAAGAGCGATTCCTATATTCGCGGAAATACCACTCCAGAGGCCAGGTAGAATCGTCGTCGTAGGCAACCTTGATCTCCTTATCGCCCACCGTCCGCCGCGAGATCTCCTCGATTTCGGCCATGACTATTTTCACGTCGGGAGTGGCATGGGCGTAGACCAGATACTCGGTGGCGTAGTCGTAATTGATGTAGGCCAACATCCAGGCGAAGCGCACTGTGAGAAGGGCGAGGACGACGAAGAGGGTGACGAGAGCCACCTGAAGGACACGCCGCCGGCCGAGGCGCAACCCATAGCGCCACAGACCGTAAACGAGCACGGCCGCTATCAGCAAGGCAGCCAGCCATTGCATAGTGGCACTCAACTCAGAAAGCTCCTGACCTTGGAAAGGCTTGCTTCTGAGCAGGGAGACGAGGGCTGCCAGGAGCAACAGAAGGAACAGGGCCAGTATAGCTCCTCCCCGCCGCCAGACTTCTCTCCAGTCAGTGCCCTCCAGAACGTCGTTGACGAAACGACCGGCCAGAAAGATCATAGGCAAAGCAAGATGTACAGTGAGCCAGGGCATCTTCTCGCCGGCTACGCTGTAAGCAACGACGCTCAAAGCCACCCAATACGTCAAGAAAGCTACAAAGGGCTGAGGGGCCCCTTCTCGCTTAAGGATGCCCCGTACAAAGTAATAGACAATGCCCGCTGTGCTGAACAGGAGGGGTAAGAATTCGTAGAGGGGCACCAGGATAGCATAGTAGAACCAGGGTTGCCCGCCCCGCTTCACACCATGCTGGGCCAGCCAATAGCCCATGGAGCCCAGTTCGCCGGTGATAAAACCTGCCCCGTTGGTGAAAAAGGTGGTGTAGAAAAGGATGAAAATGATATAGAAGATACCGGCCAAAAGAGGCCAGCGCCGCTGGTCCCACAGCACCCCCACGATCACGGAGACAACAATGGCGGTAAAGAAAACCAGGAAAATGGGCACCACCTCCATGATATTGCTCTGCAAAGCAGAAGCAATGCGCTGGGGGTCGGTAAAGATGTCCATGTCAATGAAAGGCTGTCCGACCAAGTGTCCCCAAATGATATTCATCAGGGCCATGGCCAGAGGGGAGAGAAGCGGCAGGCACAAAGTGCCCAGCATGATAGCGAGATCGAAGGAAGGCAGTTCTGCTGGGCGGTGGTCCCGCCGCGGCAGCCACCGAACCAGAAACAGCAGGACGATGAAAGTGCCAAGTATACCTCCATAGATAAAGGCCACTTCTTTGACACAGAACATGAAAGCAGTGGCAGCCGCCCCCACGTATAGCCAACGATCGCTCCTGTCTTCCAGATAGCGGAAGAAGGCAACGAGCAGGATCAGCACCCAAACGACAATGAGTACATCATGCCGGATGTAGCGGGAGTAGTAGAGCATGGAGGGTGAGATGAGGAGCATAAACGAGACGAGCAAAGCCCCGATGCGGCCCAGCCAGCGGCGCATGAAATAAGGCAGCATGACCAGGATCACCCCGAAAAGGGCCGTGGAAATGCGCGCTGTGTAGTCGTTGTCTCCAAAAAGGAAATAAATCAGAGCATTGATGTGGAAGAGGAAAGGCCCGTGCATCATTGGATTGTGCTGATAACCCTGGCCGGCGTAGAGCTTCCAGGAATAAAGGGCGTGCAGGCTTTCATCGTGGCTCATGCCTCGCGCCCCCAGGTCCCAGAAGCGCGTCACAATGGCTACCGCCAGGATGAGCAGATAGATGGCTTTCTCCCAATCCAACTGGAACAAGCTCAGTAAAGGCGTGTCGAGGTAGGAGGTTGGGTGGTT
>JAOZOT010000495.1 GCA_029933115.1 Anaerolineae bacterium
AGCGAAAAGCAGGAAATTGTTCAGCATGGTCAGGAAGAAGCTAACAGAGTATCCTGCCAAATTCCACTCTCCCAAAAATCCGTTCTGTCCGTATCCAGTCCCAGAGAACTCTATCAAAAGGGAACCGGGCCCCCACTGTTTTACATTGTAACACACTCCAGGCCGGTTGACAATTCCCAATCTTAGCCAAGCCATTTCCCCGTAATCGCTGCTTCCAGGCACTGCTCCAGCCCGCCAAAGCGCACCATAAGTCCAGAGTGGGTTGGCGCGTAGAAGGCCGCTTTGGCCGAGTTGGTAGCCATGCTTTGCAGGCCCAGTTCTTCGATGGGAGCCACCACCAGGCAGGTGTCGGCCACCACCCTGCCCCCCGCCGCTTCTATTAGCTCCACCAGCCCTTTCTCCCGCGCCCGCTCCCTGGTCTCCCGGGCCGTGGTGATCCACAGTTTTGCCTTCACCCGTTTACCCTCCAGCCAACGGGCCACCTCCTCGATCTCGACCAGCGAAGCATGAGGGCAGCCGATGCCGACCAAATCTATTTCATCAATAGGAGAATTCAGGGCCACATACCCTTCGTCCAGGCTGTCAATGACAACAGTTTCGGCCTCAGCCGCTACGACATCCCCTGCCCGCGCCTCTGGCGTCACTCCCTCCACATGATAGAGGGCCACCGCTCCACTGGCAGCCATGGCCGCCCCCAAAGCTTTCAGCCTCCCTTGTCCCACACCCCCTATCCCTTGCCCCTTGTCCCCCAATCCCTTGAAGTACGGCACTCCATTTTTGACCCGTCGCCCCACCAGATACCCCAACGCTCCGAGGTCCGCTTCCGAAGTCACCGGGCAGCGCACCTCAATGATGTGCGTCGCCCGACGGTTCTCGTCCAGGTGCAGGCCATACCTGGCTGTGCGGCCGGTGACCGCTGCGGCCAGGGCACTGGGACCCCCCTCGCGGTTGGTGCGCGCTCCCAGGACCGAATTGGCAAAGCTGACGGCCGATGATTCGCTCCAGGCAATGTGCTGGCCGAAAGCCGGGCGGTTCCCCACAAGGTAGGGCGTGCAGGAGCAACTGGGAGCGATGCCCATTGCTTCGAAAGCTTCGATGACCGCCATCTGCTTGCGGGCGAATCCGGCGGAGATGCCCAGTTCCCGCCAGTGAATCAAATCCATGCCGGCCGGGTTAAGAGTGGTGGGCACGCGCACCCGTGTCCCCTGTCCTGCCCATTCGCGCAGAAATTCCAGGCCGGCGTCACCCAGGTTCTTGTAGCTGACGCCGGCTACCTGGACACTCTGCACCGGTACCAAGTCCTGTGCCTCATATATCTTGCCCAATGCAACGATAATCTCCATAGCCCTTTTTGCCCCAGGGCCAAAATCTCCGGCCAGCATGGCCTTCTCTTCAGCGGTCAGATACATCTTCCTCCCCTGACAAGCCTCAGCAAGCCGCGGTTGGCTCTATCGGTCTGACTACCGGGCGAGGGCAGGATCGTCGCACACCGTGGGCTCAGGGATAGCCGCAGGCAATGCCTTCGGCTATCCAGTGCCTTTGGCCTACCCCGGCCCGGCTCATTTGACCGACCCTGGTTACGACCTGCTACGAGCTGTTGCGATCTACTGAATCTGCACGTAACTTGGACAAGGTTTCAGAGGGAAACAGAGTGTTTCCTCTTTGAGGCGATAGGTTGGCAAACAGAGCCAAAAGTGGTAAAATTATGTCATCTAATACTTTACAGGAGATTTGCCCCAATGGCTGCCCAAAACGGTCTCCAGTCGAGAGACTCTATCGAGAGACGAATCAACGCTCTGATGGCTCTTCAAGACATATCGCGCACTTTGACCTCAGAATTGGATCTGAACCGTCTGCTGCGCAAAATTATCCACGCTGCGGTTGAGGTACTGGATGCTTCTACGGGGTCATTGCTTATCTGGGATCCGGCCGACAACAGCCTGGTCTTTGCCGTAACCGAAGGGGGTGAAGGCGAAGGAGAGACTTTGGAACAGCGCCGTATGCCCGCCGATCAAGGCATCGCCGGCTGGATTTTCACCCACCGCCAGCCGGTCATTGTCGAGGATGTATCACAAGACGAACGCTTTTTCAAAGGCATTGATGAAAGCCTGGGCTATTGCACCAGTTCCCTCATCGGCGTGCCCCTCATGACCAAGGGAGAGATGATCGGCGTCATCGAGGTCCTGAACAAAAGATCGGGAGAAAAGTTTGACGAACAAGACCTGGATACTCTGAGCGCCCTGGCTGCTCAAGCGGCCATCGCCATCGTCAACGCCCGCCTCTACTCGCAAATACGTGAGGAGAGAGATCGGATGCTGAGCATCGAGGAAGAGGTGCACAAAAAGCTCGCCCGCGACTTTCACGACGGACCGGCCCAAACCTTGGCCAGTCTGATAATGGACATCGAGTTCATTCAGAAACTACTGAAACGGGATCCCTCAAAGGTCGAGGCAGAACTGTTGCAATTGAAAGAAAAAGCGACCAAGGCCATGCACCAGGCCCGCACTACTATGTTCGAGTTACGGCCTCTTGTCCTCGAAACCGAGGGACTGAAAGCCGCTTTGGAGTATTATGTCGAGCAACTGCGCAAAACAGAGAGTATGTCCATCCACCTCCAAATTGAGGGACTGGAGGAGCGCTTGTCGCACAAGGTTGAAGACATTGTTTTCGCCATCGTGCGAGAAGCACTCAATAACATCAAAAAGCACGCCCAGGCTAACAACGTCTGGCTAACGGTTATTCGCGGCGAGAAGGAACTTTTAACCACCATTCGGGACGATGGCCGGGGCTTTGATGTGGCAGAGGTGGAAATCTCTTATGCTACACGGGGCAGCATCGGTCTGCTCAACCTCTACGAGCGGGCTGAAATGCTCGGCGGCCAGATTGCCATAGAGTCGGCCCCAGGTCAGGGCACAACGGTGAGTCTGACGGTGCCTCTCCCTTCCACAAAGGCCACGCCTGGCGACAAATCACCAAGCTGAGCAGGCCAGGCCCGCCAAAAGCCCGGCCCCCGAGCTAAAGCTCAGGGCTGAGCAACTCAAGCCCGCTGAAGCGGG
>JAOZOT010000496.1 GCA_029933115.1 Anaerolineae bacterium
GTGACCACGGCGTACAGTTCTTCCTCGGACTCGTGTCGCGGGGTCTCCAGCAGGATCTCGACCATCATGGGGATCATCACCCCCTGCCACCCCTCGCGGATCAGCGAGATGGTACCGTCAAAGTCGAACAGAGCGTGGCGGATGCGGCCGCGGGGGATGTGGGGGTTGATGATTTCAAATGCACTCATTCTCCCATCTCACCTGCCAACTCGTCCAGCAATTGCTTCAATTCCCGGCGGGTGACGTCTTCTCGATCCGACTTGGCATACAACAACAGCAGATAGATGGTGGGTACAGGTTGGTCCTCAACGTAGTATAGCAGGCGATAACCGCCTCTTTTGCCTCTGCCCAGATCGGTGTTACGCACTCGCAACTTGCGCACACCCGAGCCGCGTTATAGCTCATCAAGTTCCCGCTCCCAATCGGATGAGGCTGGTTCCTGTCGTGCCTGGGCTACCAGCCGTTGCAGAACGGCGGAAGCAGCCAGGATGGCATCTTCTGGCTCTTCCTCGCGGTTCAGCAGGTTGTCCATGATGAGCTCCATCTGTTCGAACGAGGCGATATCCACCAGAATGGCTTTCACCTCGCTGCCTTCGTAGACAATGGGAAAGCGTTCTCGGGTCCAGAAAGTTGTTTCAGCCATAATTCATCCTCGATCTTGACCACCGCCGGGCACCGTTGGAATTACTGAGGCCGCTGACGAACACTGAACACGCTGAGTCGGTGTCCTCATTCCCCTCAGTGCTTCAGTGATTCCACCACTCCCGACCATTCCTCATCGTTCGACCGAGGCTCACGAACGTCCAACAACACGTCCATGCTTTTCACCGCTCAGGTACGACTCCAGATGCTCCATGACCACCTGTCTGACCCGCTTCGCCTCGGCCAGAGCGTTCTGCGCTGTGGGCCGGTCCACTTCCGGGTACTCTCCAGGGTAACGAAACTCCACGCCAAAGGGGGTCAGCCAGCCACAGGAAGTCAACTCTTCCTGCAGCGCAGGCTCCGCCTGGCTCGCCAACCTTAAGAGCTGCTCCAGGTCGTGTGTCTTGCGAAACTCGATCTGGTGGCGGACCAGGTAGGCTTTGAGAAATTTCTCGGCTGCCTGCTGGCAGTGGAAGGCACAAGGGAAATAGTCATGTGTCTCGCTTGCCAGGAGAATCTCCGCAGCGGCAAGGTCCCCTTCTGCCTTGTTAAGCCACTGCTGGACAAAGTCCCGGATGACCTCTTCACGGCTTCTCATAGATGACCTTCCCGTATTTGGAAGCAGGATAAGCAATGCCGCCGATAATGCCCCGCGTTTCCTCAAACTCCTGTCGCGAGATAGTGATCACCTGAACGGGCAGCGGCATATCTCGAAGTAGGCCCTGCGTCTGTGCCAGCCGCTCTTTACGGCTCAAAGGTCGCTCGGTGACGACCAGCAGATCGAGGTCGCTATCAGCCGTGGCCCGTCCTTCGGCATAGGAGCCGAAGAGGATCACCTGCTCTGGCGCGAGAGCGTCCACAATGCGCTTCGTAACTTCTTTGAGCACCTCATCGGTCACAGGCTGAAAACCGATTGGTGCGACGGCTGATGTTGAGTCGGTCATGGTCTTTTTTTACCCCTCTATCACCCCAAACCACTCCTCATCCAGCACATCTACAATCTTCACCGCCACCGAGTGGTACCAATGTGCCGTCAGCGCCGGTGTCCACAATCGCCGTCAAGGGACCAAGAGTCAGTGCCTCTTCGGGATATCCCAATTGGATCTCCAACGCAGGCATAGGTGGATAGTAGGTGTCGAGATACGGATAGTTCATGGCTGGCCTCGCTCAAATCGTGGACTGCGAAAGACCAATACACGCTCCGGTTCAGCCTCTATACGCCGCAATAAGACTGGCTGACGGCCAAAGCGCTGTCGTATGCGACTGTGGAGCGACTGGAAATCTTCGTCGTGGTCAACCACAGCCCCGTCGTGAATAGCCACATACTGCCCCAGGTACTTTTCGGCCAACTCGGCGTGCATGGAACGAAATGCCTCCGCCTCTGCTTTGATTTTCTCGCGCTCGATCTGGCGTAGGTAGGTGCGGACGGCAGTCTCCAAAAGTTCCTCAGGCAGCACCGCCTGCTCGGATGCGACTTGTTGCAGTTGTTCCACCAACTCAGGTTGCAAAGTTACAGTGGGCATTAGTCATACTCCTCCTTCACCACATTCAACGCGGCGATTCGATCATCCCAACTCACATCTTGTTCGATCTATTTAATCATTATACCCAACTCTACCGGATTGTACAAGGCTGGTTTCGTCCATCTGCCCCCGTTCGACGTGGAGGGCCCTTCGGTGGTCAGGCGCCGATCCGGTCTTCGGCCCCGCGCGTGGCGGGCGATAGCCGGGCCGGTGACCGGCGCTTCCAGACAGCCGCGCTTGCCACAGATGCAGGCCGGACCGTTGGGGTCAATGACCACGTGACCGATCTCGCCGGCCATTCCGTCTGCGCCGCGATAGGGTCGCCCGTGCATGATCCAGCCCCCGCCGATGCCGGTGCTCACCGTGACGTACAGCAGGCTGTCGCAGCCCTGCCCTGCACCGAAGCGCCATTCGCCCAGGGCCCCCGCGTTGGCGTCGTTGTCCACGGCGGCGGGCACTCCCGGCCGCTCCTCCGGCCACTCCCGAAGCGGCACCTTCTCCCGGCCGGGTACGTGGTGCGACAGCAGCACCAGGCCCTGAGCCGCGTCTACCGGCCCGCCGAAACTGACCCCTACAGCGGCCAGAGGTGCTTCGACCGTGGCCAGCAGGTCTCGGACCATCCCCATCATGATCTCCAGGTCGCTCTGGGCGTTGCTGCCGGCTGGTGAAGAGACCCCCCGGTGTGCCCGCCGGCGGCGCTCGATGCGGCCAGGCCCGCCGTCAGCCTGGTGCCGCCGAAATCCAGGGCCGGCAGATGTCCCATTGTTTCCAATCTATGGTCCCTCTCGGCCCTAGCACAGCCCCGTTTACCCCTTCAGCGACCCGGCCATCAGCCCGCGCATGAAGAAGCGCCCCAGGAAG
>JAOZOT010000073.1:0-6776 GCA_029933115.1 Anaerolineae bacterium
GTGGTGGCCGCCACCAACTGTTGACGCAGCGTGTCCACCTGCCTCTGCAATTGGATTATCGTCTCTTGAGAGGCGGCTGCCTGCTGACGCAGTCCCTGAATCTCCTGTTGCAACTGAGCTATCGTTGTCTGAGAGGCGGCTGCCTGTTGGCGCAGGCTCTGGGCTTCCTGCTGCAATTGAGTTACCAACCACACCGTAGCAGACACCAGAGGGGGGCGTTCCATAGCCCCTACGAGCCGCACCACCGGCCAGAATTCACCACTCTCCTTGCGCCAGGTGAATCCCTGGTCTCCCCAAGTGGCGTCGGGGGAAGACATGATGAAAGAAGCGGCCGAATTGATGTAGGGGTATTTGAACAACTCCTGGTAATATTCCACGTATTCCCGGGCGATCTTGTCTGGCTCAATGGGATAGTTGGATTGCCCGTTGGAGTTGCCAAACTCGGTTATCTCGATGATCTTGTTGGGAAACTTTTTGTGATAGGCCCTGAAACGCAATCCCCAAAAGTCGGCCATGTGGTTGCGCTCGGTGTAGGTTGGATTCTGCCAATAGCAGTTATGCGCCGCCACACCATTGACCAAGTAACTGTGATCTTCCTCGACTTCCAGATTATAAACCATCACAGTTTCATGCGTTTCGCTCCAATCCAATTGACGCACAAGAGGCCAGACAGCGCTATCTTCTTCGTAATTCCATGAATATTCGCGTTTGCGTTTTGCTCCATTAGGCGGTTTATTGAAAGGGTACAATCCTTGAGCATATTTCGGGCGGATCTCGATAACCCATTCTGTGCGGTTGCGCCAGACAACTTTTCCGTTGATTTCACTAACATTTGGGCTCTTGCGCTTGCGAGTTCCAATGGTTGCGAAGCGCCCCTCGTTTAGCAAGATCTGTCTCAATTGAAAGGCCAAATCCCGCGAGGTCGTGGAAAGCATTAGCGTATCATCGGCTTTGACATGTCCATCTCCGGCCGCAAAGCCACGCACAAGAGGTAACAAGCAAGATCGCTGAAAAAGTTCAAGCCTTATACGCTTGGTGGACGCTCCATACCCTAAAAGCCGCTTGAATAACCTCGTGGCTTCCACACAGGGGAAATGTAACTCTAGGCCGGATTTTGTTTGGTGGATACTACCAGACTCTCGCTTGAACCATTTCCGGAGTATGGCTCTTGCTCTCTCTAAAACCAGGTGGTCATCTGGCCCCATCGAGAATAACAAGGTGTAATGGTCACCCGTTGAGGGATTCTTTTTGCAGCAAGAGCCCTCCGCCAGCCATAAACCCATAACCCACAGTTGATCTTCGTCGTACTCAACTGGGGGCAAATTGAGCATCCGAGGGAAGCACGCATAATCCCCTTCTCTCATGCGATCTATGTCTAACCATTCGGGAGGTTTGGTCTTTGACAGGTACTTCCTGGCGACACCACGACGCCTCATCCAGAATGGGTGTTCTGGAGTGCAAGTTATTGGCTCCGAACCAACAACTTTCATGGTGAATAGTCGTCCTGTGTATGGACGCTTGGAGATCCGTGTTACCTTCCGTACTCTCCCCAAGTGAGTCACGACCTCGTCGCCGACTTCAACGTCCTTTATGGGCTTAACAGTGCCATCGCCCATTGTGATTAAAGTCTCAGCGGTGAAGCAATGCACGCCCAGCCAGTCGGACCTCTCCACCGCTTCACGGCAGATCTCGATCCAGTCCAGATCAAGGCCGGGTTCAGGGCCGTGAGGGATGGCCAGGCCGGGGAAACCCAGGCTGGCCCAAGGGCAGGCGTCTTTCAGCCGCGCATAAGTTTCGAGGAACCACCGCGAGAAATCGCGGGCTTTGTCCGCCTCAGGTCCCCACCCGCCGAGGCCACCAATATGATTGGGTTCATTGAGGACCTCGAATTTGACCACGTAAGGGCATTCCTCATGAAGCCTGTTCATTATGGGGCTGAACCTGGCGGCGAACACCTGGGGGGTAGGATGTCGCCCATCTTTTACCTCGGCGTCAAACAGGCGGACGACGAAATCTATATCTGGGTTGATCTCCCTCAGACGTTTATAGACCCCAATTGCATTCTGCAGGACCTCTGGCCTCGCCGCTTGATCCGAGATCATCATCTTAACGTGTTCGATCCTGGCCTCTCGGATAAGCTGGTAATCGCTCTCTTCAAATTTGCAGTGCCAGTAGTCGTTGCGACCGTGAACCCCTACCCTGGCTGAACGAGTTGCCATTTGCAGCCTCCTTCCGCGTCTTTCCCCTGCTTGGAGGGGCTGGAGCAATCGGTGGCGAAAAACGGCGATGAAGCTTTGACCCCAATTGGACGCCTTGAATTCTTGGGCGATCCCCTCGCATACTATTATACATTAAAAAGCGGCACTTGTCCATAATGTATTCACCATTCTTGACATATAGTGTGCAACGTGCTATACTATATTGGACGCTGGCGTTTTTGCTCGTAGTGACGGTCGTTCAGAAGCTGAATTCGGCGGGTGTTTCCGCTGGATTTGTCATCCGCCACGAGCGGGTCTGCTGAAATTGAATACCGCGATGCTGGGGGAGCTTGGTGAGCCAGGCTGAGAGGAGGCCCGGCCGGCAGATAGCAGATGGGATTAACCGTCTACACTACAGGTTATCAACTCATTGGCTATCTGTCATCGGCCAAATGCCTCGACCCCTTGAACCTGACCTGGATAATGCTAGCGGAGGGAAGCAGTGAGTTGTGATTTTGAGGCTGCCGGCCTTATTCGGGTTGGCAGCCTTTTTGATACCAAAAACGAAGGAGGTGGTTTATGATAGCTAAAGGTCTATGGCAACGCCTTCACCAGCCTCGGGTTCAACTTCCTCCGAGCTGGGGGATCGAGCCGGTGCCGGAGAGCAGCCGTCAACTGCGTCTGTTCGATCACTTTGTCTTGTGGTCGAGCCTGGGCGTAGGGCTGCTGGTTCTGGAAGCGGGCGCACTGCTGGTGCCGGCTCTCAGCCTGGGCACCGCCCTGGGGGCCATCCTCGTGGGCACAACCGTGGGTGTGCTCCTGCTGGCTCTGGCCGGGTTGATCGGGGCCGGGACCGGCGTGCCGACAATGGTCCTGTTGCGTCCGGCCCTGGGGCTGCGCGGCTCCTTCCTCCCCACAGTTCTCAACCTGGCTCAACTCATCGGCTGGACGGCCTTCGAGTTCTGGGTGATGGCCTTGGCCGCCAATCGGGTCGGGCAGGCCCTTTTCGGCTTCAGCAGCTACCATCTGTGGCTGATCGTCTTTGCCCTGTGGTGTGTGCTGTTGGCTCTGGGAGGGCCGCTGGTGGTGGTGCGCCAGTGGCTGGAAAAGTTCGGCGTGTGGTTGGTGTACGGTGCGACCATCTGGCTGACAGTCGTCTTGCTGGCGCGCTACGACATCGGAGCCCTTCTGCGCCGGCCGGGCACAGGTGGTCTGCCCTTTTTGCTGGCGGTGGACCTGGTGGTAGCCATGCCTATCTCGTGGATGCCCCTGGTGGCCGACTATAACCGCTTCGCCCGCCACGGCCGGGCTGCCTTCTGGGGCACCTCTCTGGGCTACTTCCTGGCCAACGTCTGGTTCTATGGCCTGGGGGCGCTCTTCCTGCTGACCCTCAACCTGCCTGACACCGGACCGGAACAACTGGCTGCGGCCATCCTGGCCTTGACCGGTGGGGTCGTGGCCCTGGTTGTCATCCTGGTGGACGAGACGGACAACGCTTTCGCCGACATCTACTCGGCCGCCGTCTCCCTGCAAAACCTGTGGCCTCGCCTCTCCCAACGGCTTCTGGTGGTCCTCGTCGGGCTGGTGAGCCTGCTGCTGGCTGCTTTCCTGAGCATGACCAAGTACTTTGATTTTTTGCTGCTCATCGGCTCCTTCTTTGTGCCTCTCTTTGGCCTGCTGGCTGCCGACTACTTTGTCCTGCGCGGACGGCACTACCAGGTCGAGGCTATGTACCAATCTGAGGGTCTCTACTGGTACAGCGATGGCATCAACTGGATAGCCGTCGTGGTGTGGCTGCTTGGCGTAGGGGTATATCACCTGATCGCCCGCAGTTTGCCCTGGCTGGGAGCCAGCCTGCCGGCCTTTGTGGTCACTTTCCTGGGTTACCTGCTGGCCGCCCGGCTATTTCGGCAACCAAAATCCCCTCAGGAACCTGGGGAGGCGGGGCCATGAAACCGACGGTAGACTGGTCCCTCTACGTCGTCACCGACCGTCCGCTGGCTCGGGGGCGCCCGCTGGAACAGGTGGTCGAGGCCGCGCTGCGTGGCGGAGCTACCGTGATTCAACTTCGGGAGAAAGAAGCCAGCACACGGGAGTTCATCTCCTTGGGCCAACGGCTGCGGGAGCTATGCCACGCCCATCGGGTGCCCCTCATCATCAACGACCGGCTGGACGTGGCCCTGGCCATCGAAGCCGACGGCGTCCACGTAGGCCAGGATGATATGCCTGTGGCCCTGGCCCGGCAACTCCTCGGCCCTGACAAAATCGTGGGGGCCACGGCCGGCACCCCGGAGGAAGCGCGCCGGGCCGAAGCCGATGGAGCCGACTACCTGGGCTGCAACGCTGTCTTTTACACCCCCACCAAGACCGACACCGGCACCCCGTTGGGCGTCGAAGGCTTCCGCCGCCTGGTACAGACCGTAAGCATCCCCGTCGTGGCCATTGGCGGGGTCAAAGCCACCAACGCTGCCGAGCTGATCCGGGCCGGCGCGGCCGGCGTGGCCGTGGTCTCAGCGGTGATGGCCGCCGACGACCCCGAGGCCGCCGCCCGCGAGTTGTGCCAGGTGGTCCATGCCGCCCGGGGCGTGAGGCGCCGCGAAGCTGAAACGTGAAGCATGAAAGGAGTAAACCATGCCAGATACAGAAGCTATCTCCCGACAAATCGGCCGGGCTTTGGCTCGCATCCGCGAGCAGAAACCCTTGCTGCATCACATCACCAACTTTGTGGTGATGAACGACACGGCCAACGTCACTTTGCACGTCGGAGCGTTGCCGGTGATGGCTCACGCGCGCCAGGAGGTGGAAGAGATGGTAGCTTTGGCCGGAGCCCTGGTCCTCAACCCGGGCACCCTGACCCCCGAATGGGTCGAGGCCATGATCGCCGCCGGCCGACGAGCGAACGAACTGGGCTTGCCTGTGGTGCTCGATCCGGTGGGCGCCGGCGCTACCACCTTGCGCACCGAGAGCAACCAACGCATCCTGCGCGAAGTGCGGGTCGCTATTGTGCGAGGGAACTCTGGCGAGATTGGCGCCTTGAGTGGCGCAGGTGGAGTGGTCAAAGGGGTCGAATCAGTGGAAGACCTGGACGATCCCCTGGCCGTCGCCCAGGCTATGGCCAAAGAACACCAAGCTACCGTCGCCATCACCGGGGCTCGGGACATCGTCGCTGACGGAGAACGGGCTCTGGGAGTAGACAATGGCCACGTCTGGTTGAAGACGATCACCGGCACCGGCTGCATGGCCACGACGATGATCGCCGCCTTTGCCGCCGTGGAGTCTGATCCACTAATCGCGGCGGCCGGGGGGCTGGCCTGTTTTGGTCTGGCGGCGGAACAGGCCGCCGAACAGGCTCACGGCCCCGCTACCTTCAAGCTTGCCCTCTTCGACTGCCTGTATAACCTGACACCAGAGCAACTGGCAGCCGGGGCGCGCCTCGTCACTCTGGCCTGATAGGGGGCGAACATGCACATTTCCGAATTGGGCGAATTCCCCCTCATTGCCCGCCTGACCCAGTACCTGCCTCCTTATCTGGCCGATGTAGTACGGGGCGTGGGCGACGATGTAGCCGTCGTGCGCCTGGACGACGCACGCTACCTGCTCCTGACCTGCGACATTCAGGTCGCCGGCGTGCATTTCTTGCCCCAAGTCATCACTCCCTACCAACTGGGCCGCAAAATAGCCGCCATCAACCTGAGCGACATCGGAGCTATGGGCGGCCGGCCTACCCATGCGCTGGTATCCCTGGCTCTGCCCCCGGACACCGAGGCCGAGTACTTGGATGCCATGTACCAGGGCCTGGCTGAGGAGATGAATCGCTACCAGGCCGATGTGGTGGGCGGAAACATGGCCCGCGCCGACCAGATGATCATTGACCTCTTCCTGATCGGTGAGGTGTCTCCGGATCATCTGCTCTTGCGGAACGGGGCACGCCCCGGCGACCAGGTGATCGTCACCGGCCACCTGGGAGCCTCGCGAGCTGGCCTGGCTCTGGTGCTCGACCCCGACCTCCGCGCTCGCCTGCCGGAGGCTCAGGTCGAGGCTGTGCTCCGGGCTCATCTCACCCCTACGCCCCGCGTGGCCGAGGGACAGTTCGCCGGGGCCTTCGGCGGGGTGACGGCGGCCATTGACCTCAGCGATGGCCTGGCCGCCGATGTGGGCCACATCTGCGACGAAAGCGAGGTAGGCGTGCGACTTTTTGCCCAAGACCTGCCCGTGGAAGAGTCAACCCGCGCCGTCGCTCAGGCCGCCGGAGCCGACCCGCTGCACTGGGCTCTCTTCGGCGGCGAGGACTATGAGCTTTGCCTGGCCGTAGCGCCAGAGCGAGCCGAATCGTTGGTCGAGGCTCTGGCAGAGGCCACCGGCACCCCGGCCCGGGTCATTGGCGAGTTCGTCCCCGTCCAGGCCGGCCGGACTCTTGTCTGGCCCGAGGGCCGCGAAAGCCCCCTAACCCCTCGGGGATGGGATCATTTTCGCATCCAGGATTAATCTCAGCCTTCCGCGAGTTGGGCCCCCTACGGTGGGGGTGCCCCCTTGTGCGGTTGTCCCAGGGGTCGGCGCAAGGCCCATCGGGCAGGCGCA
>JAOZOT010000073.1:6876-8566 GCA_029933115.1 Anaerolineae bacterium
GCCCATATCAGGAGGAAAATCGAGCATGTATAGAGCACTAACTATCGCCGGCTCCGACTCAGGTGGAGGAGCCGGCATCCAGGCCGATCTCAAAACCTTTTCCGCTCTGGGCGTCTACGGCATGAGCGCGCTGACTGCCATCACTGCCCAGAACACTCTGGGGGTGCAAGGTGTTCACGAGCTGCCGCCCGAATTCGTGGCTCAGCAAATCCACAGCGTGTTGGATGACCTGGGGGCCGACGCGATCAAAACGGGTATGCTTTCCAGTGCGCCCATTATCCGAGCCATCGCCGAAACCCTGCGGGCCTACGAGGTCGAACGATTGGTGGTAGACCCGGTGATGGTAGCCCGCAGCGGCGACCCCCTGCTGCGGGAGGACGCCCGCCAAGCCCTCATTAGCGAGATGCTTCCCTTGGCCACGGTGCTCACCCCCAACCGCCACGAAGCCCAGGTGCTGGCCGGGTTCGCCATCCACACCACAGACGACTTGCGCCGGGCGGCCAAGGCCATCCACCAACTGGGGCCAGGTCACGTTGTGGTCAAAGGGGGTGACCTGGAGGGAACGGACGAGAGCGTAGATGTGCTGTACGACGGTCAGGAGTTCCGCGTCTTCAGTGCCCTCCGCGTCAAGACCCGTAACACGCACGGCACCGGCTGCACCTTTGCCTCGGCCATTGCCGCCGAATTGGCCAAAGGCAAAGACGTGCCCACGGCCGTCGCTGCGGCCAAGCAGTACGTGACCCAGGCCCTTCGGGCCGGCGCAGCCCTCCACCTGGGGCAAGGCCACGGACCGGTGCATCATTTCGCTCCATTCTATGGGGCAGAGGGGCTGCCCTGAAGCTTATTTGGAGTTTTATTTGCGGAAATTCCACGCTTCAGCGGTGTACTTCTCCCGCCTGAACTGCTGGACTAGAGTCAGTTCGTGCGGGCTCAGCTCCCCTGGCTCCAGGTGCAGGTTCAGTTCCTCGGAAAAGCCCCTCACCAGCGCTTCGACGGCCTGGGCAAAAGGAACCACCCGCCCCAGGACCAACTCCAACGATGTGGCCCGCGCCTGCAGTTCGCGGCGCAACTCCTGGCGCCGCTCCTCAGAGGGCACCACCAGATAATCGAAGATGCGCGTGATGTCGCCTTGCAGGGGTAGTGAACCGTGTTGAAGCACAGCCCCCCGGCGCCGCACCTGAGCACTGCCCACCAACTTTTTGCCGCCTGCTGTTACCTCGTAGGCCGAGGGAGCGTCAAAGCAGGCGGCGCTGATGTCGGCGGCCTGGCCGTGCCCGGCCTCAGCCTGGGTGACGTTCACCCCCAGGAGGCGTAAGCCCCTCACCAGCCCGGTGCTGAGGCGGCGGTAGGATTCCACCACCCCACCGGCCACGCGGGGCTCACCCTGTGGTGCGACGATGCTGTAAGTCAGTTCATCGGTGTGCAGGATAGCTCGGCCTCCGGTGGGCCGCCGCACAACGTCCACCCCCATTTGCCGGCACCTGGTCATGTCAACCTTAGCTCTCATTGACTGGTTGTAGCCGATGGAGAGGCACGGTGGGTGCCAGGCGAAGAAGCGCAGCGTAGGCGGCGCTTCCCCTTCGGCCACGGCCGTGAGGATAGCTTCGTCTATAGCCATGTTGGTGGCTCCGTCAGCAGAGCCTGTATTCAACAAGCGCCAGGTCGCCGGGGGGTATTCCTCTGAGGGCAA
>JAOZOT010000073.1:8666-11611 GCA_029933115.1 Anaerolineae bacterium
ACGGTTACATGCGGGCTTGCCCGATGCACAGCGTGTCTGAAAAATGCTCGTGGTGGCGACTTTTTGGGGTAGAGGTTCTGCGGGGGTATTGTACACAAAAACCTTGGGTTGTGCAAAGCGGGGAGTATCCGTGGCCCTCCAAAGGCGCGATGGCAGAACGGGGAGGATTATTGGCCGTTTGTGAGGGGAAAGGTCTGGATGGGCTCCTGCCTCTTTTCAATCAGACGCTCGGCCTCGAAGTAGAAGCCTTGTCCCGATTCCAGAGCCTCGGTAATGACCGAGCGTCCGAAGGCCCGACGCAAGAAGAGATAACGTGACGAGAAAAAAAGGGCCTTCAGTCGCTCCTCGTAGTGCAGGCAGAGGGGCATCAGATTTTTGGTGACGAACAGGCCGGTTGGCTTTCGCAGGTCCACGGAGAGGGTAGCAAAGGTGCCTTCCAGCAATCGGACTTTGTCTCGCACTGCTGCCAGGTATGTCCCGTTGAGGCTGCCGGTGGGATTCAGCGTATCCAGCAGCCGGAAGATGATCTCGCTGTCTACTTCGCCGGCGCGCGGCAGCCTGAAGCGGGCAAAGAGTTCGTCGTCGTTGTTGATGACACCATTGTGGATGCCGATGACGTGGCCGGCTAGCAAGGGGTGATTGTTGGCATTGTTCCAGCGGCTGCCTTTGGTGGGCATCCGCGTGTGGCCCAGAATACAGGTTGTGCCATCACCAATGCTTTCTATCACTCGATGGTAGCCGTCCATCTTTATCAGTTCTGAGGCCGGCAGCGGCTGCTTGAACAGGCTGTAATCACCGTTGATCTGGATCGCTGCTACGCCGGCTGCCTCCCGGCCTCGCTCTTCGTTAAAGACCAACATGCGTGTGAACACCTCACGCAGTTCCGCCCACTCTGCTTCGGAGCGTTGAGTGGGATAAAGTAGCACCCCGGCTAATCCGCACACATTGTCCTCCTATTCTATCAGCTAAGAAAGACCATTGTTCCCAATTCTGCATCCCATTTCAGGCCTCGCCAGGCGTCCAACCGTTCCAGCCGCCGTTCCAATTCCTGGGGGGTCAGGAACAACTCCCTAGCGGCAGCCCATTTCCAGGCCTCTGGCGTCGGCTGACTCTCCGACTCGGCCAGTTCGATGAAGCGCATCAACCGTCGGTCAGTTTTGTCCCACCCTCCCACCTCCGTAGCTGCTCGCTCCGAGAGCATCTTCTCAATCTCGACCCAGGAGCGACCGCTGGCCCGCAGCAGTGAAATGGGCGTTTCGGCCAGAAGCGAGAGGACTTCAAAGCTGGGGTTGTTCTCGAAACGGGCAAAGATGGGCTTGATCAACTCCAGCAGTTCGCGGCAGCCCACCCGCAACTCCTCGATCACTTCTGGCGTCACCCGGCTGGTGTCGCTGGTGGCCAGGTTGCCGTCGTTGTTGCTCAGCATATCCAGAAGCTCCACCTGGCGTCGCCATTCTCTGACGCGGCCCACATGAATGACCCCGTACTGGCTCATCTCCACTGCCTTGAGCAGCATGGCCAGGAATAGGAAGGTTTTGGCCACAATGGAAGTAGGTGAGAGGTCGGCGTCGGGGAAGCGGAACTCGATGTGGAATTTAGTCACCTGACCCTGCTCGTCGAACTCGATGTGTTCCAGGTTGAGAAAATTCTGATGCTCGGGCACCTGGCGGCTCTCCCTGAGGTGGCGTTGGATTTCGGACATGGTCATGACCCCCGGGGTGAGCTTGACCATTTCCAGGTGGCTGTTGTAGTTGCGCCGTCGGCAGAGGGCCTGCAAAGAGTCCCCGCCGCTGGTCAGGAACTTGAGATTGGGGGCGTAGCGGCGGGTCAGATTCCAGACGTTGGCCAGGATGATTTCGGGCACCGGTTCGCTGAGGCCGACGGTCAGCACGTGGTAGTGAAGGCCGCAGGTGGGTCTCGCTCGCACCTGGCGGGCTACCAGGCCGTCCAAGATGCTCCGGTACTGCCGGATCAGAGCTGAGTAGTAAGGCTGGCGGCCAATGACCTGGATTTCGAGGCCGCAGTGTTCGGATACTACATCCAGGACGCCGTACTGTCCCAGGCTGGTCAAGTCCTTGGAAGGCTTGAGGGCTTCTATCAAAGGAGGCATAAAGTCCTGCTTTTTGACCCCTTTGGGCAGGGCGAATTCGACCTCGGTGCCGATTTTGACTGTGCGATAGAGCAGGTCTTTCCAGTACAGGGCCTCTTCGTGGCTGAGACAGTCATCGCGGCGCAGGATTATCGGTTCTTTCATACATGGCTCCGCTTCTGTGGATACGGCTCAAAGTCCTGCCGAGACACCTTCGGACTGTGACTATCAGTTCGCGGGGGCTGAAGGGTTTGAGAAGGAAAGCTGCCCCTCCGGCTTCCAGAGCGGTTTGTACCTCGTTATGCCAGGCGGAGAGAAAGATCACCGGAACAGAGGCGGTGATGGGGTTGGCCTTGAGACGGCGACAGGCTTCGATGCCCCCTATGCCGGGCATACGCACATCCATGACGATCAGGGCCGGCCGATGAGCGGCAGCCAGAGCGATGGCCTCCTCGCCATTTCTGGCTTCGAGCACCTCGAACTCACCGCTGTTTTCGAGGCAAAAGCGGACCAGGTGGCGGATATCCGGTTCATCGTCCACTGCTATGATCACCTTCTTGGGCATGAACTTCCTTGAAAAATCGGGGTGTGCTGCTCTGGTAGGCGAGAGCATAAATCCGTCCTCAGTTGTGTGCTTGCCTTATGGTATGTGGAGTGGCAAGCGACAAGGTCATGAGAGGTGCGACGTATTTCCAAGTGCGTCGCACCTCACCCTAGCAGCTTGCCATTTGCTCTTGTTGCCTGGGCTATACCATCTCGAAGCACAGTGCGCATTTTTTGTTGGCGATGTCCACGTCAAGCTTGCTGATGCGGGTCTTCATCTGCAACCGCTGACGCATGGCCGCCGCCGCAATGT
>JAOZOT010000497.1 GCA_029933115.1 Anaerolineae bacterium
TGGGCTTGGTCAGGGAGAAGCGTTGGCCGGGCCGGGGGCCCTGGCGCACGGTCAGAACGGCAGCCGGTTGTTGACGATGCCTTGTCACCATTTTCCACCCCCTTATATCCGCCAGGAGGTTGTCTGGGCGGCAAAGCCGGGACCCAGAAAACGTGTAAAATTTTCCTCTAGGGTGCGACTCCATCCCACCCGGCCAGGCGGGCCATCATCCACCAGAAGGCGTTGCCCTTCAGCTTGCAGTTGAACTTTTGGGCTTCGGTTGACTCCGAGTGTGCGCATTCGTAGGGCAGATTGACGCAATCGTCAGGATGAGAGGCACACCAGGCGTCACACCAGGTACATTCGCCCTCCTCGTTGTTCGGGTAATAGTTGCCCGCCGGGTCATGGCTCTCGATGTCCTCAAAGTCGAACAGCACTTTCCCGTGAGTTCTGACGTAGTCTCTGACCATTTGGTTGTTGCGGGCCAGGGTGGAGCCCGTGGTGCCGTCTGTATGGCCGGTCATGTAGATGAAGCGCATGTTGGGGAATTCGGCCTCGAACTGGTTTAGCGTTTCGAGGTATTGGTTCACAGTCGCCGGGTCGTTTTCGGATTGTTGCCCGCACCAGGCCCACATGGAGAGGTTGAACAACCCCGTGCTGGCTACCGAGCGCGTTCTATTTTTCCCCTCTTCGTCACTCCAGTACATTTCCGGGGTGATATAGTTGTCGCCGTCCCAGTTGTTGCCGTCGTAGATGCGCAGCGCGCCCGGTTCGTCGGGCAGACCGGCGGGGTCCCAGTCCTGGATGGCCACATTGTACTTGGGGTCAACCTCCTCCAGCCTGGTGAGGCCGGAGATGATCTGTGAGCCGTGAGAGGTGTGGGCGTAGTGCAACGTCAGTTTCTTCGCTTCTTCCAGCCAATGGTCCGGGATCTTGCTCAGGTCAGTGCAGGTGTGGTCAATGATGATAGCCTGACCGCGAGGGAGGGTGACAGGCTGTTCCGGTGGAGGAGGGGCAGGTTGTTCCGACACCGCGCCGATTTCAATGATGAGCTCCTGTTCCACGCTGCCGGCCTCGTTCTCGGCCCGCAGGCTGTAGTAGGCAGTCTCCTCGGGGCAGACCTCTGTTGAGCCCGGGTTGTCAACCTTTTCATCGTCCAGGTAGACTTTCGTGGCTCCGTTCACGTCCCAGTGGAGGTAGTGACACCCCGGCCTCTCGGCCACCGGCTCGGAGTAGAAATATTGGATGACGGGCGCTCCGGGCGCCTCGGTCACCGCTGCTTCGACCAGCAGTTGCAGGTCATCAATCCAGACTGAACCCTTCTGCCCGCCGCTCACGTAAAAGTTCAGGGCGACGATGTGCGCCGGGTCAAGCGTGTCCACGCCGCCTTCGCCTACCCACTCGGATTTGGTCAGGTCATCCCAGGCCAGTGTGACCGGCGTCCACTCCTCGCCGGGCGTTAGCTCAACCTCAAAGGGCGTTATACCCTCGGCATCTGGATTGGTCTGCGTGGGGTCTTCCATAGCCACGCCCACGCTCACCATCAGGCCGGGCCGGTCGGCCCGCCAAGAGAAGCGCAGGCCCCTGGCGTTCTCCCACCGGCCGGGCTCAACGTCTGTGCCGCAGCCGGCGTAACCATCCGCGCCGACCTCGAAGGTCAGGCGCAGGGCCTGGGCGCTGGCGTGACCGGGTTGGTCTGGTGCGCAGGTGAAGGACGTGGTTCCCTCGCCGACGTCGGACCACCAGCGGGTTTCGAAATCGCCGCCTTCAAAGTCGTCAATGACCGCCCCCGCAGCCGGCGCGGGTAGACTGCTCGGTGGGACTGCCTCCTCTGTTGTCGGCCGGGCGGGGGCCTCCGGTGGCCGGGTGGGTGCCACAGCCACAGGCGTGGGCGTAACCACGATGGTCACCGGCGTAGGCCGAGCCCGACCGAGCCGGCAGGCCAGCAGGCTGGCCAGCAGAAGCACCACGACGACTATGACGATTCCTCTTTGTGATCTCGCCTTTTTCATCGCATCGTCTCCCTGCTTTTAGCGTAACTGCTCGGCCTCCCGCAGGTCTAGTGGTTTATGGCCAAGATGGTTGGCTTACCTGAGCTTCCAGGCAACCTGCGGGAGGCTTTGGACAGGAACGCAGAGGGCATCATCTGGTGGCTCCTGATACCTAGGGTCCCAATTCCTCTATCTCGACGGTCAGGTCGCAGCGGTCGCCGTAGGCCGTGTAGAAGCCGGGGGTGAGCTCGTCGGCCGGGATGGTAGCCTCTGCTTCACAGGCTACCTCACTCGTCTCCCACCACACCCAGCAAGGCATCCAGGGCATGAAAATGCACCGCCACCAAAACTCTCCTTCCCTGTCCATATCATAGATGCGCACGCCGAAGGTCAGGTCTTCGTCGGCGTCAAGCGTAGTCGTCAGGGTGTTGTCCCAGGGGGCCCAGTAGTCGGGGCAGCCGTTGCCCAGGCACGAATCCACCCAACCGGCAATCGTGTGCAGTATCTGCGTCTCTACGTCGTATTCGTGGTTGGACTCGAGCCACAGGCCGTTGAACCGCCCGCCAGGGCTCAGGTCAGAGCCATCAAACTCGATTTGCTGCTCGTTGGCCCACAGCTCGCCTGTTATAGGCCCTACCGGGGAGTCTTCGCAGCAGAGGTTGTAGGTGGTCAGGGTGTGGCCGCCGAAAATGACGCGCACCGTGCGTGGGCAGGGCGGGCCTTCCACCCCCAGAGTGTTGCTGCGCGGTGATTCCCGGTCGGGAACGAGAGTGGCGCCGCTGTAGGCGGTCATCTGGAACTCTAGCCTCTCACCACAGGCGGGCAACAAGCTGTCGCGAAGCTCGTAGGAGCGGAGGTCGCGACGGAAGCTGGTATAGAAGCTGCCATCAACGTACAGCTTGAATCCGTTAATTATGGACTCGTCCCCATCCCATCGCCAGGTGAGAATCCGTGTCCAGGGCTCACCGCCGCCCGGTGGGCCAATCTCGGTGAGCAGCAAGAGCGGCGGCGCGAAGGCTGCTTCTGCGCACGAATCGGCGCAGAGGCGATAC
>JAOZOT010000498.1 GCA_029933115.1 Anaerolineae bacterium
GCGCCGGGCTCTGGCTGTAACTCCTGCAGCCAGTCGGGAATCTCTTCTACCGGCTCGGTCTCCAATGACGGTGGAGGTGCAGCTTCTTCGAGAATGGGAGGAGCTGCTTCAGCTACCTCAGCCGGTGGGGCCTCCTCCGGCATGGTCTGCCACAGTCTGTCTAGCCAATCGGGTTTTGGCTCTTCTTCTTGAGGGGGAACTGGAGCCTCTCCAATCGGTGGAGCCTCTCGCGGACTGGGCGGCATGGCCGGTTTTTCGGTCGGGGCGGGCTTTCCCGCTGACGCCGCACGCAGCCTCTTCAGCCAGTCGGGTTCTTCCTCCCCGGCCGGGTAGGGAGCGACCGCTGCCGATGGCTCACCCCACATTTCGGCTTCACCTTCCCAGGCTGGGGGCGGCACCCTTGGCTCTGTTTCCTCTGGAGGCCGTATCCCCTTCAGCCAGTCCGGGATTTCTTCCGCGGGCTCGGCAGGTCCGGTCTCAGGCATGGTTGGCTCCTCGCCGACAGGAATTTCTCCAGACGCGCTGGCTCTCAACTGTTGCAGCCAGTCAGGAGGCTCAGCTTCCTGCTCTGTGGAAGGCCCCTCGACAGGCTCAGGGCGCGATTCTTCGGCCTCGGCCAGCGGCGCAGTCTGGGGCACCAAACGCGCACCACACTTGCTGCAAACGGTATTCTCTGGCGGGTTCATAGCACTGCACATAGGGCAACGTCGCCCTGAGGCGGCGCTCAAATCCGCTCCACAGTCGTTGCAGAATCTGCTGCCATCCCTATTGGCCGTCCCACAGTTTGGACAGTAGATCATCGCCCAACACTCCTGACAGATCCCAAATCTCAACTCTCAGTGTAAGGCCGATCAATACCCAAGATAATGCGCAGTCCCGTGGCCACAGTTCCCAGAGCCACCCCTAAGAGGATGCCCCTGGTAGCGGCCATAACAGGCACTTCTAAAATCTGCTCTTTGAGGGCCGTCAATGTTCCCCACAATGGGATCTGCCCTAGCAGGACGATAATGCCGGTGATGACGAGCAGAGCCGAATCCCAACTCCGCAAGCGAAAGGCCCGATAAGCAGCCGAGGCGATGAAGAAAGCCAGCAGGGAGAAGATGGTTGCTTGTAAGGGAAACAGAATGTATTGGAAAATCCGACCGGTGAGTGAACCTTGCGGCCCTTCAATCAAACCCAGGAACAGAACGAGCATCATGCTCAGGATCAGAAAGATGCTGTAGAACCATCCCTGTTTGAATCGCAGTATCTTGTTTAGGTGGACGATCAGAACGTTGAAGAAGCCGAGGATCATGGCAAAGGCAGCAATTATGATCGCCCATCTGACAAAGACGAACTTGAGAGTTCCAATGAAAGCGTTTTGTACAAAGAAATCCAAGAGGACAAAGAGGCCGACGCTGATAGCGATGGCAGTAGATGCGCTGCGCTTTAGAGACATAGGATTCCCCCAGCTTAGGCCAATCTCATCAGCCTGGCAAGGACCAGGAGCACGATTATCATCACTCCCAGGAGTCTCATGACATCTTGAGCAACCAGGCTGCCGATGTGGGCCGGCAGGGAAGCTAGATAGGCCCCGCCGGCGAACATCTCCTCACCGATCAGAACCTGATCGGCCGAGGCCAGGACGAAGGGCAGGGTTTGAGGATTGGTTGCTCCGCCGATCTGGCTGATGCCTTTTTTGGCTCCTACCTCTCCCATCAGGAGGTACTCAGGGCCAAAGTTGCCAATCATGATATTAGCGGCCAGCGGCTCGTGTCCCAGCATGTCCATGACACCCGCTGCGTAGGCTATCGGCTCGGGTGAGATCAGCCGCACCTGTTTGGGGTCATAGTTTTCCATATCGCCCTGCCTGGCGTAGGCGTGCCGTAGAACGTCCTGCGCCACAGGCAGGAGGGTGGGGTCGGCCACGGTCACTGTGGGGGGGGCATCAAATGTGGCCCCCTGCTTGGCCAGGTAGTCCAGCACCGTCAGCCCGGCCAACGTCGCTGCTGTATCCTCACCGCTTACGCCACCCACTCCCAAGGAGATGTGCAGTGTCTGGCCACTCTCGGCCGCTTGCGCGCTCAACCCCCGCAGGGCGTCAAAGCCGGCCAGAGGGCGCAGATTTACCACGCGCCCTGCCCTGATCCGAGAGGTGGCAAAGAGCATTACCGGCAAGAAGAACAGGAGCCAGGCCAGCATACAAGCGTGCCACTCGCTCCTCATGCCAGACTTGGTCAGGATGTCAACAATCACCTCCACGGTTTATCTCCTTCGATGAGCCTGCGCAGCAGGTAGGGGGGCGTGGGGGGTGTTCCCCCAAACCTCTCCCTCACCCCCCCCTGCACCCCCCTCTCCCTCTCCACAGCGGATAGGGAGAGGGGGGATGGGGGGAGAGGGTGAGGTGTGGGAGATCGCCCCCCAATTCTGCTCTCAGGGCAGGGAAAGTGGGGCTGAGGGGATACCCCTCAAGCCTTCGACCCGAGGACCTCGGCTGAGCTCGGTCGAAGCCCTCAGGCCGAGGGCTCCCCAGGCTTCGCTGCGCGAGCCTTCAATGTTGTTCCAGCAACTGTAGCAGCCGTTCAACGTTGGCTTGGTCCTCGAACAGTTGGGCGTATCCGCCAATGACCTCATCACCGACCAGGAAACCCAACAGAGGTTGAAGGAAAAGAAGTGCCTGGCTGCCGATAAAACTGAAGGGTTTGTTGGCTTCTAAAAAGAGGATAGCCGGTGCCGTTAGTCCCCATCCGGAGATCTTTTGAGCTAACCTCTCAATCAGGAGGTCTTGCTGGTCTACACTCAACTCCACGATTCCTCTCGTGCCTTTACATATAGTATACCACAATTGCTGTTTATTTTCTAGCCCGACGATGCTAAATGAGGACAGAGACCTGGCCGCCCGTAGCTGCTCGCCTCGCTCGGCCTGGGCTGAAAATCCAGGCCCGTAGCAGCTATCCTCCCGATAGTGCCGGTTCTCAAAACTCCCTGGGTTCAAAACCCGGATCGTTCAACACATCCATCAAATCTTCGCCCAGGCCCAA
>JAOZOT010000074.1 GCA_029933115.1 Anaerolineae bacterium
GCTGGATGCCCTGCTGGATGCCCTGCTGGATGCCCTGCTGGATGCCCTGCTGGATACCCTGCTGGATGCCCTGCTGGATGCCTTCCTCAATCCAATCCTCAATAAACGTAGCATTTCTCATCTGTTCCATCTCCTCTCGAAAGTACTTCCACAGAAATTCTTTGTCAAAATAGCGAGAAGCCATCGTAACTGCCGCCGCCAACAAGTCAGCCCGCTTGTGCTCGTCCTTCTCCTCCAAGATCAATTCCCGCTCCCGGGCCAGTGTCTCTGCGGTAGGCTTCTCAACCAGCATCACCAGAAGTGGTGCCAGCTCCCGATACTGCCCAGACCGTATCTCCTCTTCATAGTCCCATAGCTTCAACACCGGGTAAAGGAAACGATTGACCACTCGTTCTCCTACCCGTACCACGTATTCATTGGGGATAGGCGCTTTCCGGCGTTCCAGATACAGTGCCAGCGTCACCACCGACTGCTTGAACAGCTCCGTTAACATCCCCGAATAGGTGAATAGCCGCCGGGGGACATCCACTTCGTGCCGCAGTTGGAACTCCAGGTGGAACAGAACTTCTTCACCATTACACTCCACCCGGTGCACGAAATCCACCCGCTCCTCAGGCAATGCAAGCTCAACGTTCTCCAATGTGCCAATCAAGTGAATTGGCTCATCAGGGAAAGCCAACTGCAGGAACAGGTAAGCATAATCGCGGGCCAATATCTTCAGCACCCGGTCAAAGATATTGATCTTGGTCACACTCTACCTTCCTTGTCGCAACCCGTCCATTACATCATCCAAAACCTGCAAAAGACGCTCATTTTCAGCGCGGGTGCCCACAGTGATACGGAAACAATCAGGAGCGCGGAAGGCAGCCATGGGGCGGATAATCACCCCCTTCTCCAACATACGCTCATATATCACTTGTGGATCATAACCGGGCTTGACTATGATAAAGTTGCTCTGGCTGCGGACGTAGGGTAACTCCAGGTCTTCTAGCCCAGCGTAAAGGAATTCTCGCTCAACCTCGTTATGTTGCACGCTCTTCTCAACGTGCTCCCGGTCATCCAAAGCAGCTATAGCCCCCCGCATAGCTACAGCATTTATGTGGAAAGGCATACGCAGGCGACGGATGTACTGAGCCAACTCTTCATAGGCAATGCCGTAACCTATTCGCAAGCCGGCCAGCCCGTAGACTTTGGAAAAAGTTCGGATGGACAAGACGTTGCGTCCTTCCCGAATATGGGCCAAGGTATCAGGCAAAAGCCCAGGGTCGGCGTACTCCCAGTAGGCCTCGTCAACGACCACCAGTACCGAGGAAGGAACCTTGGCCAGGAAGTCATCCAGCTCGTCTCGGCTAATCATTGTGCCTGTAGGGTTATTGGGGTTGCAGAGGAAGATCAGCCGCGTGCGCTCGGTAATGTTGGCCAACACCTGGGATAGATCACAGGTGAAATCGTCCTTCAGATTTACAAAGACGCACTTGCCCCCACAGATATTGACCAGGATCTCGTACATCACGAAAGTAGGCGGACAAATGATGGCTTCGTCCCCCTCCTCGCAGATGAAGGCCCGCGTGATCATGGCCAGCACATCACAAGAGCCATTGCCGGTTATGAAACACTCCTCACTCAAGCCGCTGTCACTAAAAGTGCTGGCCAGTTTGGCCCGCAACTCGTCATCGGCTACGGGAGGATAGCGGTGGATGCTCGCCAGCGCGCCCCGCATAGCTTCCACTGCTCGCGGGGAAGGACCCAAAGCGTTCTCGTTGGAGGCCAATTTGATGATCTCTTCCAGACCATATTTGCGCTGGATTTCCTCTATAGAAGTGCCAGCCACATACAACTGCGCTGAGCTTATGCAGAGATTTAGCTTCAGGTCTCTCATTCCTTGCTTTTTCTCCTTCCTTGCTTGTTCTCCTTCTCATCGCCAGGTGGTCACCCCTTTGGGTGTTGTTGACCTTCCCGAAAGCTGCATTATCATTATAATCTCTACCCTCCCGAAAGTCAAAGGGCGCGCCGGCTTGTTCAACCCCCCTCCTCTTTCTCCTTCAGCGCCTTCAGCACCTTCTCGGCCGTAATAGGCAGGTCCTTGATCCTAACCCCCACAGCATCGTAGACGGCGTTGGCGATAGCGGGGGCAGTGGGGTTGTTGGCCGGCTCGGCCATACCCTTGGCTCCGAAAGGCCCCTCCGGGTCAATGGTCTCGACGATGATGGGGTCAACGGGTGGCATGTCCAGCGCCGTGGGCAAAGCGTAATCGGCGAAATTGGGGTTGAGCATCTTCCCCTTCTCCACAACTAGCTCCTCGTAAAGGCCATAGCCCAGGCCCATGGATACTCCGCCCTCAATCTGGCCCTCTACAGCCATAGGGTTAATGGCCCGGCCCACATCGTGAGCGGCCGCTATCTTCAGCACCCTCACCTCCCCCGTTTCGGTGTCCACCTCTACCTCGGCGGCCTGAGCAGCAAAGGCGTAAGCGGCCGAGATATTGCCCCGGAATTCCTTGTCCTGCTTCTCAGTAGGCGGCTCGTACCAACCCCGAGCCAGGATGAGATCCCCATCAGGCCGGAAGTGCTTGGCTCGGATCGCTTTGGCGTAGGGGATGCCCTCCTCCGGCTCGCCCTTGACGAAAATCTGCCCATTGCGCAGGTCCAGGTTCTCAGCTTTCTGCCCATACGCCTCGGCCGCGGCCTCCAGGATCTGGCGCTTGGCATCGGCGGCAGCCAGGCGGGCCGAGTTGCCGGCGATGAAAGTGGTGCGGCTGGCGTGAGCCCCCACGTCCCAGGGGGTGATAGCGGTATCGGTGTTGACCACAGTGATGTTCTCTACCGGCACCCCCATCTCCTCAGCCACGATCTGGGCGATAATGGTCTCGGAACCCTGCCCCATGTCGGTAGAACCGGTGATGACGGTGACCTTGCCATAGTCATCTACTTTGATGGTAGTACCGCAGCCGTCAGAGGGGTAGATGCGAGCTCCGCCGCCCACGTGCAACTGGCAGGCCATCCCCACTCCCCGCCTGATCGGTCCTTCGGCAGGCTCTCGCTTGCCCCACTTCTCTCGCCACCCGATGCTTTCCGCTGCCTTTTCGATGCACTCGCTCAAACCACAGGAGGTAATCTTGACCCCCTGACCGGTGACGTCCCCAGGCTGGTTGGCGTTCTTCAAGCGGAACTCCATAGGGTCCATGCCCAGTTCGTGGGCCAGCATGTCCATACTGGATTCCACGACGAAAGTGGCCTGGGGGTTGCCATAGCCCCGCATGGCACCGGCGTAGGGGTGGTTGGTATAGACCACGAGCACATCGTATTTGACGTTGGGCACCCGGTACAGAGAGGAGATGGTCTGCATCATCACCAGCGGGGTGGTGGCCCCCCAAGAGGAATAAGCTCCGTTGTCGAGGATCATCCTGGCTTGTCGGGCCATCAGAGTGCCGTCCTTTTTGGCTCCAGCCTTGATGTCGCAGATCACCGGCTGGCGCGTAGGCGAGGCAATGAACTCCTCTTCGCGGGTAAAGGTGATCCGCACCGGACAGCCTGTCATCTGAGCCAACAAGACGCAGATAGGTTCATAGGGATAGGTATCCAGCTTGCTGCCGAACCCTCCGCCAATGGTAGCTTTGATGACCCTGATTTTTTCAGGTGGTATCTTCAAGGCCATGCTCAGTTCCCGCTGAGACATGAAAGGCATCTGAGTAGAACTCCAGACGGTGAGGTTGCCCGCGTGGTCGAAGCTGGCCAGGCAGAAACAAGTGCCCATGCAGCAGTGGGCGACCCAGGTCAATTTAAAGCGGTCCTCAACCACTACATCTGATTCGGCGAACCCCTTTTCCACATCGCCGTGGGAGTACGATTGGGTCATGATAGACAAAATATTCCTCTCCGCTTCCTCGTGGACGAGGGGGGCGCCGGGCTTCATCGCTTCTTCTGGGTCGAAGACGGCCGGCAGGTCCTCGTACTCCACCTTGATCAGTTCCAGGGCTTCTTGGGCAGTGTCCTCGTCTACGGCGGCCACGGCTGCGATCTCGTCGCGGAAGGAGCGCACTTTGCCCGTCTTGAGGATAGGGTTGTCACGGGCGAAGCCGACCCGGATGTCGGGGATGTCGTAGCCGGTGATCACTGCCTTGACCCCCGGCAGCTTTTTGGCACGGCCGGTATCAATGTTCAGAATGCGGGCGTGGGCACGCTCGCTGCGCAGGATTTTGCCATAAAGCATACGGGGCAGTTTCATGTCGTGGCCATAGATGGCCCGCCCTGTGACCTTATCTACAGCATCCAGTTTGGGCACCCGTTTGCCGATAAATGTAAATTCTTCCGTCATGGTTGACCTCCCTTGAATCTCAATCTCGAATCCCGCTCCCGAACCGCTCACACTTCCATCGGTCCACCTTTTCTATTCCTGGTTTTTGTGGTATACTCATGTCACAAGGAGGCACGATGACCCTGGAAGAGCTTGAACAGGAGCTTCTCAGGAACTTGGCCCAGATCATCGCGCGGAGCGAGGAGCTAGAGTGCCACCCTCTTTTGATCGGGGGCTACGCTGTGCGGGCCTACACCAAAAAGAGAAAAAGATTTACCGAAGACTTGGATTTGGTCATCTCCAGGCACGATCAGGGCAACTTTATCGCTACCCTGAAAGCTCTGGGTTACGAGTATCGCCCTGAGACAGCCTTCGGTGGGATCAAGGCTACCAAGCCGGTGGCGGGGCAGTCTCTTGAGCTTCATATCTCCGTTGACAAAGTATGGGACATTAGCAGCGACAAGACCTATCCTCTACCTGAAGATATCTTTGTCTCCAGACAACTGAGGCCCATTGAGCCCTATTCAGAAAGACTGAAGACAATCGTACGAGCCCCTGTGATCCCCCTTGAAGATCTGCTCATCTTGAAACTGATGACCCTGAGAGAACTGGATACTATTGATACCATTGCCCTCCTTTTAGAGAATCCGGAGCAGGTAAATATCGCTTCTTACAGACGGAAGGTAGTTACCGCTGAGCTGACCCAGCATATTAACGCCCGAATAGAGGCCATCTCCCAATTGTTGAAAAGCGGGCAGGCTAGCGAGGTCTGGAAGAGATACATGAGCACCGATCTCTCCTCCAGGGAGATTGAAACTGCCATGACTGCTCTCAAGAAGCTGGTCATACCGACAGAGTTCATCTGTCCTACTTCCAATTCCCCTCAGAAGCACGTTTTCAAAACCGATGCCCCCCGCATTGACAACCTGGGCAATCTCTATGCCTTCTGCCCGATTCACACCTACACTTGCTACGAACTGGCCGTCCCCTCCTGAGCGATGCCTTTGAAAACCGAGGCGTAAGCTCAGAGGGTCTGTGCCTTCTATTCGCTCAACACTTCCTTTGGCGTCTTCCTCCCCCGCTCAGTTTGGTCAAAGTCGCTATCAAAACTCACGATGGTCAGATTGTATTTCTCCAATGATGTTGGTATCAAGGAGATACATCAATCACCCCACCATTCAAGAACTTTGTGTTGGAGTGTCACCGAGGTGTATTTATCTCGCAGGTCTCGCAAAGCACCTCTCCAATCAAGTTTCAACGGACCTTTTGGTTTTCGCGTCCGCCTCTCTATCAAAAACTGCACAAAGTCAACCACCTCCTGCTGGAGTTCAGGCGGCAGTTCCCTAATCGTCTCTTCAATCGTCTTCATCTCTCCACCTCATGAGTACCCGCGTCTAATATGGCCTCCACAATTTTGGCATACCCCGTGCAACGGCATAGGTTGCCGGAGATAGCCACCCTGACTTCCTCTTCGGTAGGGTTGGGATTTTGATCAAGGAGCGCCTTGGCGGACATTAGCATCCCCGGCGTGCAATAGCCGCATTGTACCGCACCGTGCTCGACGAAGGCCTTCTGCAAAGGATGCAGTTCCCCCGGAGAAGCCAGGCCCTCCACGGTCAGCACCTCCCGACCCTGGGCCTTGAGGGCCGGCACCAGACAAGAGTTCACCGGCCGGCCGTCCAGCAGCACTGTGCAAGAACCGCACTCCCCCTCGCCGCAGGCCACTTTCGTGCCGGTGAGCTCCAACTGATCGCGCAGCACCTCCACCAGCATGGCCGAGGGCTTGACCTGCACCGTCACTTCCTCTCCGTTGAGTTTCATGGTCAGAGTCTGCGTGGTCATTTCCTCCATCCTCCATCAACTTCCTCGCGCTGCCTGCACCGCCCGCTCGATGGACCGGCGGAGCAGCACTTTGACCATCTCCCGGCGATATTCCTCCGAGCCTCGCACCGGGTTGGTCCTGGGCTGAGCCTCCTGGGCAGCCAACTCCAAAGCAGCGGCAATGGCCTGGGCTTCAACTGCCGCGCCCCGCAGGGCCTCCTCCGCCTTGCGAGCACGGAAGGGTGTAGGGGCCACCGGGCCAACGGCCAGCCGCACCTCCTGGAAGGTATCCCCCCCATCGTTCAGAGTGACTACGACGGCTGTGTTCAAGATAGGCAGGGACAGAGCCTTCCGTTTGGCCAGACGGGCGAAAGCAGAGCCCTGGTTGGGACCCAGAGCGCGAAATCGCACAGCGGTCAAAATCTCAGCAGTGGCGTCCACTGTGCACTGTCCCGGTCCCACGCAGAGGCCCCCCAGAGGCTCACGACGGATGCCATCGCTACTGACCACTTCCACCTCTGCCTCCAGGGCCATGAGAGGGACGACGGTGTCGGCTGCCGGCTGGGCGTTGACGATGTTGCCGCCCACAGTACCCATGTTGCGTATCTGGGGCGAGCCCACCTGCGAAGCCCCCTCGGCCAACACGGCCGCTTTCTCCCGAATCAAGCTGGAGGAGGCGAGCTCCTGATGGGTGACACAGGCCCCAATCCTGATGAAATCATCCTCCAGCTCAATGCCCTTCAGTTCATCGAGGTTAGTGATGTCCACCAGGCACCTGGCTGTCACCTCTTTCTTCTTCAGTTGGATGATCAGGTCGGTGCCACCGGCGATGACCCGGGCCTGCCCCTGATGCTCCTTGAGTATGGCCAGGGCTTCCTCAAGTGAGCTTGGAACAAGGTATTCTTCCCACTTCATTTCTCCCCCCTATATCCGGTATCAAAAGCCTTCAAGTTCACGTCTCTGAATCTCGGCGGGCTGACCCGCACGATGGTCTCCTTAACGTCCTCGTAAGTGAAAGGCACATCCGGCACACTCAGAGCATAACCGATGAGGGCCAGATTGGCCGAGCGCGGGGCTCCCAGGGCCAGGGCCACCTTGTCGGCCGGGAAGCTGTAGGCCCTGATCTCGTTCTTCTCCAAGTAGCCCTTGATGCCAGGAGCCCAGAAATCCTCCTTGGGGCTGTTGACGAAGCAGAGGCCACCCTTCTTGAGAAAGCCCAGAGTGCGGTAGGCTTCATCCCGGTCGAAAGAGAAGAGGATGTCGGCGGTGCCTCTCCTGATCAAGGGGCTGGAGTAATCGCCGATCTTCAGGTGGGAGATGACCGAACCTCCCCGTTGAGCCATGCCATGTGTTTCGGAGCCAATGACGTTGTAGCCCTGCTCCAAAGCCAATGTTGTGAATATCCTGGTGGAGAAAAGGATACCCTGTCCACCGACGCCGGATAGAATCAATTGCAAGTTCATTTCTAATCTCTCCTCAGGCTTTACGCAGTTCCTCAAGGTTAACCCCCAGATCTCGCAAGATTTTGTGAAGAGTTTTAGTGGGGATATCTTTCCCTTTGTGCAAAGGGATAGCGGCGTAGCCTCCTGTCTTAGGGTTCCACCAAATCTCGTGAGACCCTTTACCCTGGCGGCGAAACTCACAGCCCAACCGACGCAACTTCCCGGTCAGTTCACGGTGTTTCATGGTTCTCGCTTACCTCGACGGTTAGCAACTGGCAAAGATCGAAGCCTTGAAATTCAGGCGGCCAGGGCTTGCCATCCTCTCGCATCACTTCCAGCAGGGTTCGGGCCACATCCACAATTTCGCTCAAAGCCTCTTCTACCGTGTCACCCAGGGCGTGACAACCCGCCAGGATAGGGCAGATGGCCAGATATGACCCATCCTCTTCACGCTCTAAGGTGACAGGAAGCTTGAAAGCGAGAGGGGGCTCCCCTGCCAGTTGGGAAAACTTTTCGGCGATAAGCAACCGAATGACTGCTGATGGCGGCAGGTCGTAATATTCTGCCAACCGCATCAGTCGATCCGCACTGGGTGAGGTTAGAGATACAGTCTTCCTAGCCATGATCCAAACCCTCCTGCCCGAGTTCCAAGAACTCGCAAAATATGACCTCCCAATTTGCTCCGGCTGGACTTGTAATCCAGCCACCAGCCCGCCGGATTGCCTGTGGCGCAACAGTGCCGCAAATCCGGCGGGAGCAGAAGTTATCCCTTTATGAGCACTACGCCGGCACGATGAACCCCTTGTAACAAACATCAATGCAAACGCCGCAGTCGGCACAGATGCGCCGGTCAATGACCACCCGCCCCAGGTCCTCGTCCAACACCAGGGCCGGGCACTCGAAAGCCGTCAGGCAGTACTTGCAGGCGTCACATTCCTCGGTGACGGTCACCCGCACGGGATTCTCCCGCAAGGGCGTGGGGTCGTAGAGGACACAAGGTCGCTTGGAGATGATGACAGCAATGCCCCCGTCCTCCTGCCGGATGTAGTCCCGCGCCCTCTTGACCAGGGCCTGAAAATCCTTGACGCGATAGGGGTCCATCTCCTCGATGAATTTCACTCCGCAGGCCTGCACCAGGTCCTTGATAGCCACCCGGTTGCCCATCCTCCCATCGGCCAGAAGGCCCGAATCGGCCGTGGGCTGCATGCCGGTCATGGCCGTGATGCTGTTGTCCAGGATGACCAGGATGAAACGAGCCTGATTGTGGACGGCGCTGGCCAGGGGGGGGATGCCAGCGTGCAAGAAGGTGGAATCGCCGATGGTGGCCGCCACGACCACGTCTTGTCCGTCCTGGTGATAGGCCTGATAGAGACCGCTGGCAATGGTGACCGCTCCCCCCATGTCCAGGCAGGTGTCCACGGCTTTCAAATTGAGCCCCAGGGTGTAGCAACCGATGTCACTGGGATAGATGGCTTTGGCCCCCAACGTCCGCCTCAAAGCGTAGAAGGCCGCCCGGTGGGGACAACCGGGGCACAGGCGCGGCCGGCGGACCGGCAGTTCCAACTCGGCCACCAGCCTGTCCAACTCCTCAAGATCGAGGTAGGGTCCCACCGGCAGACCCAGTTCCTCCATCAGTCCGGCCAAGACGCCATAAGTGACTTCGGGCACCAACTCGCCTGCCGCAGGCACTGTGCCGGTGAAACGCCCCAGCACCTTGCTTTTGTCTTGAATCTGCAACTCGATGACGGCGTCGGGCTCCTCCAGAACCAGGACCCGCTCGCAGCCGGCGATAAAGTCGGCCACCAACTGTTGGGGCAAGGGGTGGGGAGTGCTGATCTTCAAGATAGGGAAGCGGCCCTCTAGCCCCATCTCCCGCAGGGTGTCCGTCAGGATGGAATAGCTGGCTCCGCCGGCGATAAAGCCCAGGCGGTTGTCTTGCCCCTCGTGGCGCACGTTCAACTCCGACTGCGCGAAATCAGCTTCGATGGCTTTCAGCTTCTCGTTCAGTTCCTTGTGCAGGACGTAGCGGAAACGGGGAGTGGCCGCCCAGCGGCCGGGGTCTTTCTCAAAGGCAGCGGGGCGCTCCAGCTCAGGCACAGGCCGGAAGTCAATGTTCTGCCGGGCGTGACAGATGCGGATGGCCGGGCGCAGGATGACCGGAATGGAATATTTCTCCGAAAGCTCAAAAGCGGCCTTGACCATATCCCTGGCCTCCCGCGGGCTGGAGGGGTCCAGGGCCGGCACCTTGGCGAACATGGCGAAGAAGCGGGTGTCCTGTTCAGTCTGGGAAGAGTGAGGCCCGGGATCGTCGCAGGAGATGACGACGAAACCCCCTTTGACCCCGGTGTAGGCTGAGCTCATCAGCGGGTCGGCGGCCACATTGAGCCCCACCTGCTTCATGATCACTGCGGCCCGCTTGCCGGTGTAGCTGGCCGCCAGGGCCACCTCGTAGGCCACCTTCTCGTTGATGGACCATTCCACGTGGGTGTTCAGGCCTAGTTCCTTTTTGAAGCGCACCACGCCGGGCAGAATCTCGGAACTGGGCGTGCCCGGATAGGAAGCTACCACATGGCAACCGGCTTCCACCAGCCCTCTGGCTACTGCCTCGTTACCTAGCAAAACTTCCTGCCTCACTTCAGTCATTGATCTCTTCCTTTCATCCCTTCGTGTCTTTCGTGTTCCCCCCTCACTTCAGGCTTTGGCGTATCTCCTCGATAACTTGGGGTAAGGACAGGTCTTGCCCCCCACCCGGCGCAGGGTGACCGGGCGGGTGTGCCCCGCTCCACCAGGACGACCGCGAGGGTGCGCTCCTACCTTTCGGTGTCATTCGTGTTTCGCCCACACCGCCGGGTTGACCAAGTGCTGAGGGCGTTCGCCCCGCAGTGCGCTCAGCACCTGTCGGGCAATTTCACGGCCCACATCCCTTTGGGCCTCCATAGTCGAGGCGGCTATGTGGGGTGTTGCCACCACCCTCTCGTTTCGACACAGCGGGTTGTCGGTAGCAGGTTCCTCACAGAAGCAATCCAGGCCGGCCGCAGCCAGCTTCCCTTCCTCCAGGGCCTTCAGCAGGGCTTCCTCGTCTACCACCGCTCCCCGGTCACAGTTGATGAGGCGAGCAGTGGGCTTCATCATGTCCAATTCTTTGGCTCCGATCATACCCTGCGTCTCGGGCATGAGGGGGACGTGAAGCGTCACAAAGTCCGAGCGTTTCAGAAGCTCTTCCAGCGAAGAAACGGGGGTAGCTCCCCGCTCCTCGATCTGCTCTCTGGTGAGGTAAGGATCGTAAGCGATGATTTCCATGTCGAAAGCGCGCGCCCGTTTGGCCACCGCGGTGCCGATGCGCCCCAGGCCAACGATACCCAACACCTTACCGGCCACAGTGGTGCCCACCAGTTGCTTTTTCAGCCACTTTCCCTCCCGCAACGCGGTATCACCACGGGGGATGTGGCGGGCAGTAGCCAGCAGCAGGGCCATAGTGTGCTCAGCCACGGCCACCACCGTCGGTGTGGGGGCGTTCACCACCATGATGCCCCGTTCGGTAGCTTTCTCCACGTCAATGTTGTCCACGCCTACCCCGGCCCGACCGATGACCTTCAAACGCTGCCCGGCCTCAATGACCTCGGCTGTCACCTTGGTGGCGCTGCGCACTACGATGGCGTCATATTGACCGATGACCTCCACCAATTGCGGCGGGGTGAGGTCTGTTTTGACCTCCACCTCGGCTTCCCGGCGCAACAATTCCAGCCCCTCCTCGGCCAGGGGGTCAGAGACCAGGATTTTCGCGGCCATAAAATCCCTCCTTATCAAAGCGGCGCTATGCGCTACAGACTAGCGCCAAAAGAGACGGGAAAGACAGACGGCATTTTTCCGTACAACGATGCCATTATGAAATGCCAAACTTATCCAAGTCTCGTCATCTAACAAAGGCGTCAGCCGCCCGCCGTTTTGCGCTCGAACCACGCTTTGCTCAAGGCCAAAATTGCGAAAACCGCGCCGCTTACCTACCGCCGAAGGGGGGTCGGCCGAACGCGGG
>JAOZOT010000499.1 GCA_029933115.1 Anaerolineae bacterium
TTCGCAACCTGCGGGAGGGTATGCTACTTTTGGGATATACCTATCTTCCATCACAGGGTTGAGCCGAAGAGGGAAACGTGATATAATGAGGTAGACCCAGTAGACCACAATTTGGGTTTGCGCACTTTTTGAGGCCATGAATCGTCCATTGCGAACAGGAGTGGTTTACTGGACCGACGAACAGAACTTGTACAGGAGAAAGGGAATACACATGGCTCTATGGACCTGGCTGACCAAGACCATATCCTCCCTTGTGCAGGCCGTCTTTGGCCGGCGACCGTCGCCGGCCGATAAAGTGGGGGCGTCTGAGAAGCACATTGTCTACATCGTCCAGCCTGGCGACACCCTATGGGGCATTGCCCAACGCTATGGCACCACTGTGGAAACGTTGGTGGAGCTGAATCACATCGAGGACCCCGGCCTCATCGTCGTCGGGCAGAAGCTGCTCATCCCCGTCGAAGGAGAGCCGCCCCCGGCACCCACGCCGGGAAAGGTCACCTGGACGCGCAAGCTGACGGGCTTCTACGGCAACCGCTGGCAGGCCTGGGAACGCTTTGTCAGGGGGAAGGTGCCGGGCATCACCTGGCAGGAGTTCAAGGATCAGGCTCTGGTCTATAACCCCCAACTCAAGGCCGATGGCTACATCTTCCGCCCGGAGAAAGAATACCTGCTGCCGGAGATAAGTACCGAGCCGTCGCCTCCGTCTCCTCCCCCACCCCCTCCGCCACCTCCCTCGGGAGAGATCACCTGGACGCGCAAACTGACCGGCTTCTACGGCAATCGCTGGCAGGCCTGGAAGCAATTCGTTCAGGGCCAGGTGCCGGGCATCACCTGGCACGAGTTCAAAGACCAGGTGTTGGTTCACAATCCCCACCTGGAAGCCGACGGCTACATCTTTCGCCCCGAGAAGGAATACCTGCTGCCGGAGATAGGCCACGAACCCTCGCCTCCTCCCCCGCCGCCCCCGACTGCTGAAATCAAGGGCTTGTACATGACCTACTGGGGCACCCGAAGCGCCAAGCTGCGCAGCCACGTCCTCGACCTGTTGGAGACGACCGAGTTGAACGCGGTGGTCATTGACATCAAAGGCAGCGATGGCTTTCTGTACGACACCTTCACTCAGCCTGACATCAGTAGTACCGAACTGCTGGTCAGTGCTCTGTCGGATGGGGCGGTCGGGCACGAGCGCGCCGAACTGGACTGGATCGTCGGAGTCCCTGATTTCCCCACCGAGCGTTACGCCGAGGTGACCGATTTCGCCACACTGATGGATTGGCTCAAGAAGCACGGGGTCTACACCATCGCCCGCGTCGTCGTCTTCAAAGACAACAGATTGGTGAGCCGGCGGCCCGACCTGGCTGTCAAGGACGGCCGCACAGGTGAACCCTGGCGCGATTACAACGGCGTCGGCTGGACCGATCCTTATCTTCGAGAGGTGTGGGAGTACAACGCGCATATCGCCGCAGAAGCGGCCCGGCGTGGCTTCGACGAAATCCAGTACGACTATGTCCGCTGGCCCACCGATGGCCCCACCGAGCACGCCCAATATGCCCAACCCAACACCGTCGAAAATCGGGCCGCAGCTATGGATGGATTCCTGGCCCTCACCCGCTCCCGACTGGAGGGAACCGGAGCCAAGCTGGCTGTGGACTTTTTTGGCTATACCTGCTGGCGCAACTATGACACCGGCATCGGCCAGGTCATCGAGGGGGTGGCCCCGCACATTGACGTGCTCTGCCCCATGCTTTATCCTTCCACCTTTGGGGCCGGTCTGCCCGGCTATCCCCAATACAGGAACGCTATTGCCTTCCCCTACGAGGTAGTGTATCTGAGTTCCGTCCGCGCTGTGCGCCGGTTGAAGGCGGCCAACCCGGCCGCTACCGTCCGGGTCTGGATCCAGGACTTTCCTGATTATGCCTTCGACAAGCGGACCTACACGCCAGAGGAGATACGCGCACAGATGCGCGGAGCCGTCGAAGCCGGGTGCTCTGGCTGGATGCTATGGGACCCCCGTGTGCGCTACACTCGCCAAGCGCTGTTGCCTGCCGAAGAGCCGCCGCCGTCCCCTCCGCCTTCCATCCCCACCTATCCCCCTAACAAAATGGGCCAGATCGTGGTGTTGGAATATCACAACATCGGCGAGCCGGAGGACCGCTGGCAGCGCACGCCCGACAACTTTCGCGCCGACCTGGAGTATCTGCTCGCGCATGGCTACTACCCGGTCAACCTGATTGACGTGGTGCGCGGCAACCTGGACCACGTACCCCGCGGCCGGCGGCCCATCGTCCTCACTTTCGACGACTCTTCGGCCGGACAGTTCCGCTACCTGGAGGACGGCTCCATTGATCCCGATTGCGCCGTTGGCATACTCAAAGCCTTCCACGACGCCCACCCTGACGACTGGCCGCTGCGGGCTACTTTCTTCGTGCTGCTCAACGCCGACGAACCGGGCACCCCCCTCTTCCGCCAGGGGGACACCGGCCCGCAGAAGGTGCGCACGCTGGTGGAATGGGGCATGGAAATCGGCAGCCACACTATCAATCACCCTAACCTGAGCAAGTCTACCCCAGAGCGGATTCGCTGGGAGCTGGCCGTCAGCCAGAACCGCATCGAGGCTCTGATTCCAGGCCACCAGGTACGCTGCTTCTCACCCCCCTTTGGGGCCTATCCCGAGGATATGTCGTTGCTCAAGGAAGGGTACTGTGAATCGGAGGACTTGCATTACGTTTACGAGGCAGCGGTGAAGGTGGGAGGTGAGCCTAGCCCTTCTCCCTTCTCTGATAGCTTTGACCCCTATCGCATACCCCGCGTGCAGGCTTTCCAAGAGGAATTGGACAAATGGCTGGGCTACTTTGAGCGCCATCCCGAACGATACTATGTCTCAGATGGGGGAGAAGGGTGAGGTTGCCTTTGGAGGTGAAAGGATTGAGGGAGGGTAGGGCGTTCGGTGATGGCTCTGCCGCCGTAACTACCCAGGCATGGTTGATTTCAAGCCCCCTGCGAAGCGGGGGGTCGGTG
>JAOZOT010000500.1 GCA_029933115.1 Anaerolineae bacterium
TAGCGTTTGAAGTATAGCACAAGATCACCGTCATGTCAAGATTGGCCGTCAGCTCAGCAATGGTACCAATAGGGGATAGACAAAAGGGAGATTCTTGTTATATAATAGAAAGGCAAGGTCTTTCTGAAGCCTAGATTGTTTGAAACAGGGAGTTGCTTATGTATCTTGCCCCACAAGTTGTCATGCCTTTCGCTGTGACTTTGGCCTACTCCGCTCTGGCTATCTACTTCCTGATAAAGAGAGGACTACGCGAAGCCATGGACCGCTTGTTGGCTTTGTATTTGCTGCTGGCCATCATCTGGAATTCGGGCCAGGTTCTGATCCACAGCAGCATCCCTGAGCCCATGCCCGCCTTCCATTGGGAGCAAATTGTCATCTACGGTTTGGTGGCCCTCTCTGTGGCCTTCTGGGCTTTTGCCAGAAGCTTTTTGCAGAAAGAGGACTGGATGCCCACCGGCTGGCTGGCAGGTCTGGCCGTCCTGACCCTCATGGCAATCCTGGATTGGAGCCCGATTTCCCTGCCGGTTGACGTTCGCGCCTGGAGCAGAGGCTGGTTCACTTCAAAGGATCTCCCCTCCCTACTCAGCATCACTGCCTGGATCTGTTTCAGCGCGCAGACTGCTCTGAGCACCTGGCACGAGTACCACCGCAACGAGAGTCCCCTCCACCGCAACCGCATCAAGTATCTGATGGCGTCCATCGTCCTGATAGGAGCCGGGTATGGTTTGAATCTAACGCCGATGGAGTCATATCAGTATCTGGGGCTGGGCACCCATTGGCTGGGAGCAGTGGTGTCCATATACGCTGTGGTAAGAGAGCAGCTACCAGACATCTCTACCTACATCCGTCAGACCATCAGCTACCTGGCTATCACCTTCTTTACTATTGCTGTATATCTGCTCAGCATTTACACGGCGCAAACCTTCCTTGCGCCTGTGTTGGGCTCGAGCATTCTGGTGGGAGCAGCGGCTGCGGCCGTGTTTTTCACCGTGATCTACCACCCCTTGCGCCGTATAACCCAAAGAGTCGTGGATAGGGTCCTCTTTGGGCGGCGTTACGACCTTCAACAGGTAGTACGCGAATACAGCCAGGCGATCAGCAACGTTTTGTATCTGAATGACTTGACTGCTATAGCCATTGGCCATATCAGTGAAACCCTGGGCATTAGAAAAGGAGCCTTGCTGCTCGTGGAGGAAGAAGAGGAAAAGCAGATTCGCCTGCGGATGCTACCGGGTATCGGTATCCACCAGGAAGACGTCTGTCTGAGTCTGACAAAGGATACGCCGATCACTGAACACCTGGTCGAGCACGGACAACCCCTGACCCAATATGCCATTGACGTGAGTTCGCGGTTCAAGATCGTAGCCCTCGAGGAACGCCGACAGCTCAAAGAACTAGGCTTCGAGTTGTTTGTGCCCATCCGCAGAAAGGGAAACCTGGTTGGCCTCATAGCCCTGGGGCCTCAGAAATCAGGGCGCCCCTACTCCGGGCGCGATCTGGACCTCCTTCGCACTCTGGCCGATCAGACGGCCGTAGCCCTGGAAAACGCCCGCCTCTTCCATCGAGTTCAACGCAATCTCGAAGAGATCACCCGCATGAAGAACCTGATGGATAACGTCTTTGCCAGCATCGCCAGCGGGGTAATCACCACCAATGTGTTGGGCCAGATCACCCTGTTCAACCGCGCCGCCGAATCCATCCTCGGCGTCTCTAGCAAGCAGTGCCTGGGGCAGCCTTACTACGACGTTCTACGCCCCCTGAACAAGACGGCGCTCCCTGCGCTGGTGGAGAAGGTGAAGGCGAAAGAGGAAAGATACAGAGGTTTAGAGGTCGAATCATACCTGCCCGAACGAGGTACGGTGAGCTTGAGCATGAATCTTGCCCCGCTCAAAGACGCTGAGGACAGAACCCAGGGCGTGGCTATCGTTGTGGATGACGTGACAGAGACAAAACGTCTCCGAGCTGTGCATGACATGTTTCGACGCTACCTTTCGCCGGCCGTCGTGGACCGCCTTCCTTCTGATCCGGCCCAATTGAAGCTGGGTGGACATCGTCAGGAGGTCTCCATCCTTTTTGCCGACATTCGGGGTTTCACCTCTTTCAGCGAGAAGCTGCCGCCTGAGGAGGTGATGGACACTTTGAACCGCTACCTTGCTATGGCTGCTGAGGCGATTTTGGCCTACGAGGGCACTCTGGACAAGTTCATGGGCGATGCGGTGATGGCCATTTTCAACGCACCGCTGCCCCAGGAGGACCACGCCCTGCGGGCGGTGAGAGCAGCGGTAGCCATGCAGCGAGCCATCGCTGACTATCACCGGCAGTTGGGTGAGAAGCGCGGCTTAAGCTTTGGGGTGGGCATCAATGTAGGAGAGGTCGTCGTCGGCAACATCGGCACGACGGCTCGCATGGATTACACCGCCATTGGCGACGCCGTTAACCTGGCCAAACGCCTGCAGGAAAATGTGGGCGGTGGTCGCATTCTGCTCAGCCATAGTGCCTACGAACAAGTCAAAGATTACGTCAACGTCAAAGTCCTCCCTCCACTGAAGGTCAAAGGCCGCGCGGAGCCTGAACAGGTCTACGAGCTCATCAGCCTCATAAAGGTAGAGAGGTGACCCTCCCGCTGTCGGCAACCTCCATGCAACCTTCATGCCTCGCTCAAAGGAAACATGATATAATCGGTATAGAAGCCTCGCTCCAAACCGACAAGTGAGCTACGATACAGGTCAAGGAAACAAGAGAGGGCTCACCCCATGAGAAGAAGCCTTTTGTGAGCTGTGGTTGTCCTTTGGTCGGCCCTCGATGCCCTGGTCGCCGAGTGGCAGAGTGCCGGTTTGACATCCAAATGGTGCTGCCCTCGCCAACCCGAAGCACGCCAAATTCGTCGAAACCGAAGCCTGGTACCGGGCCGAGCAGGCCCGGCTGACCGTCAAGAAGCTGGTTGTGAGCACGGCGGCCGGCTTGAGCGGCATCAACAAAAGAGGAGATACCATTCATGAAAAAGGGGAAGGGG
>JAOZOT010000075.1 GCA_029933115.1 Anaerolineae bacterium
CAGGTCTCGCACCTGCCCAATCTCCCGCAGGTGGCGGCCCCCGGAGGGTCATTGCTCAAGCCTGCTGCAAGCAGGCTAACGAGGTGCTTTCGGCGAAAGCCCGACGCTAAAGCCGTCGGGCTGAAAGGGCAAAGCCCTGCGGGCTGCTTTCAGGCGCCGGCCTACTGACTCCTTGAGCGGGTGACAGGCAGCACCACCACCTCCAGTGTCGTTGGCCTGTCCAGCCGTCTGCTCAACGCCTCGGCCAGATTGTCAACCGCCGCCTGGTCGAAAGGCTGATCTGAGCGCACGGTAGCGATCACGACCAATCCGTCTTTTTCTTTCCGATACTCGAACTCGACCAATTCTCCCCCTTGGCTTGTTATCTGCGCTTTCAACACCCTTTGCACGGCCTGCCGTGCTGCCGTGTCTCGCACAATGCCGCTCATGATGACTGCCAGGGGGATAGCAATCACCAGCAGCAGGAGGAAGAAGCCGATTAGCCCGCGCCAGATTTGCCGTTGTGTCTCCGGCCGCCAGATCTGAGGGCGAATGCCCAGCAGCATGAAGACAATCACTCCGGCCAGGCTAATGGCTGCGATGTTGGCTGCAAAGAGCAGGGAGGCCCCGCCTGCCACTCGCGCATCTCCCAACGATAGGCCCAGGCCCACCGCTCCCAGAGGGGGCATCAGTGCAGCGGCGATGGCCACTCCAGGCAGGGCGGCACTTACATCTTTGCGGGCCAGGGCATACGCCCCGGCCATCCCCGAGGCCAAGGCTACGGCCAGATCGAGCAGGGTGGGCTGGGTGCGGGCCATAATCTCACCGGTCAGCTCTTTGAAAGGCGACAGGACGCCGATGAAAGCGGCGATGATGACTGCCAGTGCTACCCCCTTGAACACCGCCTCGATGGAGAGCCGCATCAGTCGCACGTCGCCCAGCACTAACCCCAGCGAAAAGGCGAAAATGGGCGACATCAACGGGGCGACCAGCATGGCCCCGATGACCACTGCTCCGCTGTTGAGAAGCAGGCCCAAAGTGGCGATAATGCACGACAGAACGATCAGCACAAAGTAGTTGACGCCCGGCTGTGCACCACGGCTTATCTCTTCACGCACGTCCCATTGTTCCTCTAGGGTCAAAGTGGGGAAGAGATTGAACGCCCCTCTTACCAGTTTGCGCACCCAGAACTCGGTCAAGCCGCCATATTCTCTGACTATGATTACCGTCTTGGGCACGCGGGCGGCGATTTGTTGCGGGATGCTACCAAAGAGGAATTGATCGAACAGGGTTTCCTCAGATGCTCCCAGTAGCACCAGGTCGTACCCCGCAGCCTCCTCGACGATTCCCTCTATCACGCTGTCGGCGACAATCACCTTCTGTTCTGGCAGATGGCTGAGCTCCAAACCTTCCAGCATCTGCGCGATGCGTCGCCGACTTTCCTCTATCTGCTCAGGCGAGCTCTGTCCCGATTGCACGTAGAGCGCGGTCACCTCGGAGCCATAGTTCTCCGATAGCAGCATGGCCAGCCGCGCCGCTCTGACAGAGTTGGGACCGCCGGCCATGGGCACCAGGATTTTGCCCACCTGTTCCCACTCGTCTCCTTTGACGACGGTGACATCGCAGGGCGCGTCACGGATGACAGCGTCAATTATCGGTCCCATTGAGGCGCCAAAGGAGGGGGTGTAGCCTCGCCAGCCCAGTATAATCAGATTCACGTTCTCCTCGTGAGCTGTGTCGAGGATGCCCTGGGCCACACTGCGGGCCACGCGGGTCATAGGCTGAATGGCGAACCCTTCTTCGTTCGCCTGGGTCATGGCCCGCTCCAATAGCGTCCGACTGGCTTGCGCCTGACGGTGACCTGCTTCCAAGGGCACTTGATCGGGCACGACCACGACTTGCAGGGCCAGCACTTCGCCTGCTTGCTGCTGGGCCAGCACGCCCGCCAGACGCAGCAGCGTGCCGGCCGTGGCCGGGTTGGCAATAGGCACCAACACACGATAGCCCGCTTCGGTCCATTCTTCAGACGATGGTCTGAAGACGGTGATTCCCTCCTGAGCCCTGATGTGATGACCTCGCGCGTACAGCAGATAGATGATGGTGCCCGCTCCCAGGCAACCGGCCGCCCAGGCCAGGTGAATCGCTCCCCACAGCAGAGCGATGAGTATGTCTACGGCTATGGTCAGACCGGGCACCCAGGGATGGAAGGGCAAAGCGAAGGCAGAGGAGGTCGGCTTTGAACGACGGAAGAGGGCCAGGTTGACGCTCATCAGGACCAGCAGGTAAAGCAGGCCGGCCAGCCGACCTAGAAAGTCAACGGGCAACAGGGTCAGCGGCAATGTGAACAGGGCGGTGAGGGAAATGAGCAGGGCCGGCGTTCTAAAGCGTGGCTGTGTCCACTGCAAGGCGGCCGGCCAGTAGCCGTCGCTGCTCATGGCATAGGCCTGGCGCACGACCATCATCAATGCCTGGTTGAGGGTAAGGGCCAGGGCCACGATTCCGGCAATCAGGATAAAAGTCTGCCCGCTTCTCCCGGCCACACTGGCTCCGAGCAGGGCTAGAGGGATCGGAGAACCGGCCAGGGCCTCAGCTCCCACCGCGCCTATAGCTATGGCTACAGTCGTTGCTCCCAGCGCGGCAGCCAGTATCAGCGTCAGCAGCAGCGCGCGGGGAACGTTGGCTTTCCGCCGACGTATCTCACTCTGGAGGCCGGCTGTGATTTCCAGCCCTATGAAGGAGACTAGCAGCAGAGGCAGTGCCTTCCTCCAGTTTGGGTGGGGGGTCACATAGTTGGCCGGTTGGATACGAGGCGTGGCCAGCAGGATGAATCCCAGGAGCACGAGCATCACAAAGATGGCCATCCCTCGGCGCCGGCTCTCGCGGATGCCCAGGGCGTTGTTGATTGCTGACAGGATCACAAGGCCCGCTGCCCACGGCCAGACAGGGAGCACCAGTCCGAGATAGTCTATCAGCAAAGTAGTCACTTGGACGGCAAAGCCCCGGGCTAGGAGAGCACACACTCCCAGGCCAGACGTTATGAGCATCCAGCCGGTGATGAAAGCCAGCCAGCCGCCCTGAACTCCGTGGACCAGGGTATAGGCGCCGCCGAGGCGGGGGGCAGTTGCAGCGAGCTCGACGTAGCCCAGGACGTTGGCCAGTAGCAGCAGGGCTGCCAACAGATAGGCCACCGGGGTCAGGGGCCCGGCCGTCGTCGCGGCTTCACCCATCAGCACAAAGAGCAACAGGGTGAGCATTACCGCCAGGCTGGGGGTGATCGCTCGCCACAGCCCCAGTTTGTGGCTGAAGCGAATTTCGCTCAGAAAATTCTTCTCTCCCACTGTCTCATCTCTTGTTTAATTTGTCCGATTAGACTCTGCGTTTTCTTCCCTCTCGGCTCTCTCTTCTCTGGCCGGAGAGGGCAGGCTCTCGCCTGTGGTGAGGGTGATTCCCGGCTGGCGGCTGACCCACTCATCAAGGGTCTCTAACCGACGATCCAGGCCCGTCACCAGGTCACGGTAAACTTCTTCGGAAATGACTCCCTGGTGCAGCAGGGACAGCAGTGCGCTTTTTTGGGCTCGCAGACATTCGCGGCGTGTGGCCATCAATTCTTCCTGTTGCAGATGGGCGTGATTTTGATAAAGGGCTTCGATCTCGGCTGCCAGCCGCTCTCCCTCTAGACGGTATTCGTTGTTGAGAGTCTGCCAGACCAGTGGCGAGAGGACGCCATCTTCCTGCAATTCTCTCAGCAACTGCCAGGCTGCCCGCAGAGCCAGAAACTGACCTCTTATGCGTTCGTATTCCAATCTCTCCTTGGCTTTGTGAACCATGTTCAAGCGTTTCAAAAGAGGGCGCATGGTCAAACCTTGTACCAGTAGGGAGAAAAGAACGTAGCCGAAGGCCATCACTCTCAACACCTCACGGTTGGGGATGGCTGCTTCCAGGCTGAGGGCCAGAGCCAGGCTGATGGAGCCGCGCAGACCACCCCAGAAGAGGACATGATGCCAACTGGGGGGAATAGAACGCACGAAACGGCAGATGAGATGGGTCATGGGGTAGGCAATCACGGCTCGCGCTGTCAGAATAGCGCCGATAGCCCAAAGGATGGGATAAGCGTAGGCTATCAGGACAGGCAGGTCAATCTGCAAGCCAAGGAGGAGGAAAATCAACGAGTTGGCGACGAAGGCTATGAATTCCCAGAAGGAAACCAGATTGAGCTTGGTGGTAGGCGACATCCCGATGCGGGTGCCATAGTTGCCCACTACCAACCCGGCGATGACTACAGCAATGATGCCTGAAATGTGCAGGGCCTCGGCCAGGAAGAAACTACCATAGGCCAGGACCATAGTCAGCGCTACTTCGACCAGATGGTCGTCAATGGATCTGATCAGGTGTGAGAAGAAATAGCCGACCAGGAGGCCCAGCAAAGCCCCACCGAAAGTCACCTGGACAAACTGTTGAATACTACCCACCAGACTGAATTGGCCGGTGAGGACGATGGCCATCAGAATCCTGAACAAGACGATGGATGTGCCGTCGTTGAAGAGGCTTTCCCCTTCCACAATGATCGAGAGACGCCTGGACACTCCCAGTTCTTTGAAAATGGCCAGCACCGAGATGGGATCGGTGGCCGAAATCAGGGAGCCGAAAAGGAGGGCCACCGGCCAGGTCAGGCCGATGCCGAAATGGAGGATACCCCCCACGATGAAAGTGGATAGAAGCACACCGGGGATGGCCAGGAGGACGATGATGCGGATATTGTCCCAGAGGTGGCCAAAGTCCAGGTGAAAAGCGGCCTCGAAGAGAAGAACGGGCAGGAAAATCTGCAAAATGAGGTGGGGGGTCAACTCAAAAGCCGGCACCAGGGGGGATACAAATAAGCCACCCAGAAGGCCGGTGATGACCAGGGCGATGGTGTAGGGCAAACGCAGACGCTTGGCGATGATGGCTACCAGTGAGGCGATGAAAAGCAGAGCGACGAACGCAGTCTCAGAGGATAGTTGTTCCATAAGCCGAATCTTCCTGACACTTTCTGTGGGGGCAAGTCCCATTCTACTATTGTGGGATCACGCCCCCCTTGAAACCTTCTCCACATTTACAGGCAGGCTTGCCTCCCAAGCACTGATTATACAATAAATTTGGTCTGGAAGCAATATGGGCGGGCGTGCCTTTGACAATTGTTCGGAAATGTCGTATGATTATCATGTGATGCTTGATGAGGAGCGAGAAATGGAAATCGGAACGGTACGGTTGGTTGACATTAATACGGAAATGCAAGAAGCGTATCTGGATTACGCCATGAGCGTCATCGTGTCTCGGGCTCTGCCCGATGTACGCGATGGGCTGAAACCGGTGCATCGTCGCATCCTCTACGCTATGCATGACATGGGGTTGCGGCCCAATGCCCCTTACAAGAAGAGCGCCCGCCTCGTTGGCGAGGTGCTTGGGAAATATCATCCACATGGGGATCAGGCGGTTTACGAGGCGATGGTGCGCATGGCTCAGGACTTTTCCATGCGCTACACTCTCGTTGACGGCCAGGGCAACTTTGGCTCCGTTGATGGCGATTCTCCGGCGGCGATGCGTTACACCGAGGCTCGCCTGGCTCCTATCGCCGAGGAGATGCTGGCCGACATCGAGAAAGACACGGTGGATTTCGGCCCCAATTTTGACGGTACCCTCACCGAACCTCTGGTCTTGCCGGCCGCTTTCCCCAACCTGCTGGTCAATGGCTCCTCGGGGATAGCGGTAGGCATGGCCACCAATATCCCGCCGCACAACCTGGGAGAAGTCTGCGATGCCCTCGTCTACATGATTGACCATTACAAGAAACTGGACGACATTTCTACCGCAGACTTGCAGCAGTTCATCAAAGGCCCCGATTTCCCTACCGGGGGCATCATCTACCGTTATGGTGAGGAGGATGGGGACGGTGAACAGCCAGACCTTATACATAGTGCTTATGCTATGGGACGGGGGCGGATCACCGTTCAGGCCAGGACCCACATCGAGGAGATGAGTCGCAGCCGGCACCGCATTGTGGTTACCGAGCTGCCCTATCAAGTCAATAAAAGTCGCCTCATTGAACGCATCGCCGATCTGGTCCGTGATGGACGCATCGAAGGTATCGCCGACCTGCGGGATGAATCGGACCGGCAGGGTATGCGCTTGGTCATCGAGTTGACGCGGACTGTGGAACCTCGCCAGGTATTGAGTCGCCTCTTCAAGTTGACCCCTCTGCAAGACACTTTCAGCATTCGCATGTTGGCTCTGGTCAAGGGTGAGCCCCGCCTGTTGCCTCTGAAGCGCGCTTTGCAGTACTACATTGAACATCGCCTGGAGGTCATCGCCCGACGCAGTCGTTACGAGCTGAATAGGGCCCAAGAGCGAGCCCACATCCTGGAGGGTTTGCTGGTAGCCTTGGCCAACCTCGACGAAGTCATCGCCATAATCCGTCGCTCGCGGAACGTTGATACAGCTCGCGCCAACTTGCGCCGCAGATTCAAGCTCAGCCAGGTGCAGGCCCAGGCTATCCTGGACATGCCTCTCAGGCGTCTCTCGGCTCTGGAGCGCAAAAAGCTGGAGCAGGAGTACAAGGAGAAGCAAAAGCTCATCAAGTATCTGCAAGGGTTATTGCGCAGTCCGCGCAAGATGCTGGCCCTGATCAAAGAAGAGTTGCTGGAGTTGAAAGAGAAGTACGGCGATGCACGGCGTACCCAAATCGTCGAACGGGAGAAGGGGGAGCTGACGGCCCGCGACCTTCTACCCGAGGAAGAGGTGCTCATTTCCATCACCTGGGGTAGGGTCATCAAAAGGGAGTTGGCCGCCGGGAAGCGCAAAATTGCTCCAAAAGGGCAAGGCAAGAATGCCACCAACTTCCTTTTGCTGGCTAATACCCGCGATGACCTGGCCTTTTTTACCGCCAGAGGGCGGGCTTGTCTGTTGCCTGTGCACCAGATTCCCGATGTCGAGCAGCGCAGCGCGGGCACCCCGGTGAGTGGCCTGTGGCCGCTGGGGCGAAAGGAGAAGTTGACGGCCGTAGTAGCTCTGCCAGGGGGCGAGGCGAGAGGGGAGGGGGGCTACCTGGTTCTGGCTACCCGGAAAGGCAAAATCAAACGCATCGCCCTGACCGATTTTGTGAACGCCGCAGTCAGGGGAGAGATAACAGCCATGAGCGTGGATCACGACGACGAATTGGGATGGGCCCGGCTGACGCGGGGTGGCCAGGAGCTCATCATAGTCACAAAGAACGGGCAAGCCATCCGCTTTTCCGAAAAGGATGTGCGTCCTATGGGGTTGACGGCGGCGGGAGTGATGGCCATCAAGCTGGCTGAGGGCGATCAAGTAGTAGCAATGGACTTGGTGAAGTCGAGGGCGCAGCTCGTGGTAGCCACAACCCGTGGATACGCCAAGCGCGTCCCTCTGGCCGATTTCCCTGTTCAAAAACGCTATGGCAGTGGGGTGATGGCGGCCAAGCTTTCTTCGAGAGTGGGCCAGGTAGCGGCGGCCAGGGTGGTCCACACCAGAGACAAGGTGGCTTTTGTCTCCGCCAAAGGGGCGCTGAAGGGTCTCACCGTTCAGAGTGTGGAAAAGATGAGCCGCTCCGCTCAAGGGAAAGCGGTAATGCAGCTCAAGGAGGGCGACAGTCTGGCGGCTATAGTGGCTCTTGAGGGTAGCCCGGCTGCCGATAAAGAAAGCTCCAAAAGGGGCCGGAAAAAGAGCTGATAGAGGTAAATGTTAGGAGGTCAGAAACGACAATGAACACCGACCAATCAAGATTCGCCGACAAAATGTTGCAGTGCCAAGAGTGTGGCTCTCAATTCATTTTTACAGTCACCGAGCAGCGGGAGATGGCCGAGAGTGGCCGGCCGGTCAGCGACCCTGAACTGTGCCCCGCTTGTCGCCAGCGCAGGCCCGTTGCGACGGCAGTGGCGGGCGGCAGACAACGTGGCCGGGTGAAATGGTTTAGCCGCCAGAAAGGCTACGGCTTTATCATCGTTGAGGGCAGCGGAGAAGAAATTTTCGTCCACCGCACCGACCTGGAGGGCGTCTACAGCTTGAAAGAAGGACAGGAGGTAGAGTTTGAGATCGAAGCCACCTCCAAAGGCCCCGAGGCGGTCAGGGTGAGCCCCATGTAAACGCGAGCGGTAGGAGAGATGCTGAAGAAATGCAAAAAATGCGGAGAGGCGTTGATAGACGGACCAAACCAAAAAAGGTCTGCCGAATCTGACAGATTCAAAGTTGACATAAGTGATATACCGGTGAAAGTTTGTCCAAAGGGCTGCTCCGGGTTTTACTGGTATTGGCCTGACCTGGGAGTGGAAGTATTGGACATGCTCAACGCTCGATCCGACAATATCGCTCGTCGGAAGGGATTTTTGAGAGTTCGCCAACTGTGTAAAAGCTGCGGCCAGGACCTTGAAGAAGGGAGCAGCCACACGTTCAGATTTCAAGAGCGGTGTCACAAGGGTACGATCATTGAGATGGCTGTTTCTGGGCCGTCACTGGTTTGCAAGCGGTGCAACCTTTATTATTTGCCTGCCCAAACTGCGACGTGGGACGCTTATTATTCAGAGCTTGCTGATGTGATCGGCGAGGCCCTGACCAGAGACCTGATTGCAAGGTGAGAGGTGCGACGCATTTGGAAAGTGCGTCGCACCTGGTTGACGCCATTCTGGAGAGGAGGCACGACAATGACGGACAATCATAAACTGCGGAGGCAGGACGGAATTGTGACGGGCGTTTGCGGTGGCCTGGGCGCTTTTTTCGGCATCAGCCCGTGGTGGTTCCGCCTGCTTTTCCTGATCCTGATGCTGCCAGGCGGTCTGCCGGGCTTTTTGCCTTACGTGCTCCTCTGGATTATCATCCCGCCAAAACGGTGAGGACGAATACAACGTGCCCAAAAGGTGCAACGCACCTGGGAGGCCAGGAGGTGCAGCGTGAGAGAAATCAGTAGACGCGAGTTCGTCAAGGCCCTCGCCGCTCTGGGAGTCAGTGCGTTGGGGGTCGGGGGAATGCTGGCTCAGGCGGGCTGTGGTCCGGGCTACGGGGAGGAGGGCCAGGTGGCGCGGAAACCCTCTCCGGGGCCGGCTGCTGATCAGGCTTATCTGGCCGTGGCCCGGGGCGGGAGCCCGGCCGAACTCACCAAACGGGCGGTGGCGGCTCTGGGCGGCATTGAACGCTTTGTCCACCCGGGCGACGACGTCATCATCAAGCCCAATATCTGCGTGGCCTATCACACCTACGAATACGCCGCCACGACCAACCCCGAGGTGGTGGCCACCTTGGTTTCCCTCTGTCTGGGAGCGGGGGCTAAGAGGGTGCGGGTCATGGACTATCCCTTCGGCGGCAGCGCCGAGGATGCTTACGCCCGTAGCGGTATCGGAGAGGCAGTGGCTGCCGCCGGTGGCCGGATGGAACAGATGGCCAGGGTGAAGTACAAAGATACCCCCATTCCCGCCGGACGAGACATCCAAGAATGGCCGATCTATCAGGATGTGTTGGAAGCTGACGCTTTTATCAACGTGCCCATCGCCAAGCACCACAGCCTGGCCCGCCTGACCCTGAGCATGAAGAATCTGATGGGCGTCATCCTGAACCGTAACAAGTACCATCGCAATCTGGGCCAGCGGATAGCCGACCTGACCAGCCTGGTCTATCCCACCCTGACGGTGGTAGATGCGGTGCGCATCCTGGTGGCGCACGGGCCGACGGGTGGCAACCTGGACGATGTGAAGCAAATGGACACCGTCATCGCCAGCCACGACCCGGTGGCCGCCGACTCTTACGCCGCCACTCTTTTCGGCATGACCGGCGCCGACATCGCCTACATCAAAGCCGCTGCCGAGATGGGCCTGGGTGAGATGGATTTGTCGGGCCTCAAGATCGAGGATTTAGGTGGTTAGGAGGATGGGTGGTTGGGTGGTTAGGAGGGTAGGTGGTTAGGAGGATGGGCAGTTGGGTGGTTAGGTGGGTAGGTGGTTAGGAGGTTGGGTGGTTGGGAGTTGGTGTGAGCGCTCAACGGTGGGTGCGTTTGCGCCGGATTGTCCAGTATTTGTTTCTGGCGCTTTTTCTGTACCTGTTTGTTCTCACTGTCAAAGGCAGGTGGTCGCTGCTGCCGGTAGAGCTTTTCTATCGCTTTGATCCTCTGGCGGCCATCAGTGTTTCTTTGGCCAGGCGGATGATCCCCTCCAAGTTTTTCTGGGCTTTCATCACCCTGGGGGCAACTCTGATCCTGGGGCGCGTGTGGTGTGGCTGGGTCTGCCCGCTGGGCACGCTGCTGGACCTTTTCCGCCTCCGCAAAGCTCAAAGGAACACCATCCGGGTTTCGTCTCGCTGGCGGCAGGTCAAGTATTTCCTGCTGTTTGTGGTGCTCACCAACGCCCTTTTCGCCAACCTGACCCTGCTGATCCTCGATCCCCTCACCATCCTGACTCGCACTCTGACTACAGCAGTGATGCCTGCTTTGAACTATGCCTTCACCACCCTGGAGTTCTGGCTCTATGGCTTTGGCCCCGGGTTCGTGCGCACTCCTCTGACTTGGCTGGACGCGGTGCTGCGTGGCACTGTTCTGCCTGCCCGGCAGCCCTTCTATCAGGTGAATGTGCTTTCGGCCCTCCTTTTCATGGGCCTCGTGAGTTTAAACTTGTTCACCGACCGCTTCTGGTGTCGGCATCTTTGCCCTCTGGGTGCGCTTTTGGGACTGCTCTCCAAGGTCAGTTGGCTGCGGCGGGTGGTGGGGCCTGACTGCACCCGGTGCCGGCGTTGCAGCCGGGATTGCCCAATGGGCACCATCGAGCCCGAACGAGACTTTGCCAGCGACCCCGGCGAATGTGTCTTATGCCTGGCCTGCCTGGACGCCTGCTCTCAGGGGAGCGTCACCTTCAAGGGACAGTTGGGCCTGGCCGAGTGGCGCTCTTACGACCCTTCGCGGCGGCAGATGCTGGCCTCGCTGGCGACGAGTGTGGGTGGCCTCGCCCTTCTGCACACCGCACCTATCGCCCGCCGTGAGTATCCCCACGCCGTCCGCCCTCCGGGCGCCAGGGAGAATGACCTGCTGGCCAAGTGTATCCGCTGTGGAGAGTGCATGAAGGTCTGCCCCACCTCGGGTCTGCAACCCAGCCTCTCTGAGTCGGGTCTGGAGGGTGTTTGGACCCCGCTGCTCGTGCCGCGCTTGGGCTACTGTGACTATTCCTGCCACGCCTGTGGTCAGGTCTGTCCTTCGGGGGCCATCCCCCCGCTGACTCTGGAAGAGAAGCGCCGGGTGGTCATCGGCCTGGCTTACATTGACCGGAACCGCTGCCTCCCCTGGGCCGATGGTGTGGATTGTATCGTCTGCGAGGAGATGTGCCCCGTGCCGGCTAAAGCCATCAGATTGGAGGAGGCCGAGGTGTTGAACGACCAGGGCGAGTTGGTGGCGGTCAAAAGACCGCGCGTGGTGCGGGACCTGTGCATTGGCTGTGGCATCTGTGAGTACAAGTGCCCTCTCAATGGTGAGGCGGCCATCCGCATCCACGTGCCAAATGAACTAACGTCTCATTCTTCTCACTTCATCCCATGACCGATACGATGGCCTGGTTCACCC
>JAOZOT010000076.1 GCA_029933115.1 Anaerolineae bacterium
GGAGGGCTGTACTAAGCCTGCACGCAAGCGTGGGGATCACGGGGCATGTTCCCACCGGGCTCAAAAGGTCGAAGATGAATGATAGAAGTCACTGAACGCAATCACTGGAACGAGGTCACAGCTAAACTTCCAGGCAGCCACGTTCTACAATCCTTTGAGTGGGGCGAATTCAAGGCCAGATATGGCTGGAAGCCCACCTGTCTTCTCTTCGAAGAGGGCGGTCAGGTCCGGGCTGCGGCTTCAGTGCTATGCCGCCAACTCCCCCGTCTCCCCCTCCGTGTGATGTACGTGCCCAAGGGGCCTCTATTGGACTACAGCGATGGCCAACTCTTAAGCCACGTCCTCGCTTCCCTCGAAGACCTGGCCAGGGCTCAACGGGCCATCTTTGTTAAAATTGACCCTGACGTGGACCTGGAGGAAAACACAGTCGTCGAGATTCTGCGGGATCGTGGTTGGCGTCCATCCTCTGAACAGGTTCAATTCCGTAACACCATCCTCATAGACCTGCAACGCAGCGAAGACGAGCTCTTGGCCAACATGAAAGCCAAGACGCGCTACAATATTCGGTTGGCGAGGCGGAGGGGGGTGAAGGTACGTGTGGGCAGCCTTGAGGATCTACCTCTCTTTTACGAAATGTACGCCGAGACCGGCAGACGAGACAATTTCATCATCCGCCCCTTTGCCTATTATCGGGATGCCTGGGGCGCTTTCATCGGGGCAGAGCTGGCTCGTCTGTTCCTGGCCGAATACGAGGGGGAGCCTCTGGCCGGGCTCATCGCCTTCCGCTTCGGCCAGAGGGCCTGGTACATGTACGGAGCCTCGACGAGGAAGCACCGTAACCTGATGCCCAATCACCTCCTGCAGTGGGAAGCCATCCGTTGGGCCAAAAATGAGGGCTGCACCATCTACGATATGTGGGGCGCTCCTGACGTTCTGGATGAAAGCGATCCGCTATGGGGAGTCTACAGGTTCAAGGAGGGTTTCGGCGGACAATTTGTGCGACACATCGGCGCTTACGACTATCCTGTGTCGCGGCTCCTCTATTGGCTCTACACTGTGCTCATGCCCCGCTACCTCGATTTCCTGCGGGCCAGACACAGGCAGCTTGAGGCCAGCGCCAGAGGTGAAGCGGATTAGTCCCGCCCCAGTAGCGTGTGCACTGCCACCTCTGGCCGGCAGAAGAAACGGGCACGGGGAGCGTAAGCCCCCTCCAGACCGATGCCCCGGCTGACGTAGAGGTAGGTCCGCCCCTCTTGGAACAATCCGGCCTCGTAGCGTTTGCCATAGATGGAGCTGGTGGCGATGGCGCCGTAAAGGGGTAGACGAATCTGGCCGCCGTGGGTGTGTCCGGCCAGATAGAGGTCAATGCCTCGCTCCGAGGCCGCCTCGATAATGTCGGGGGAATGGTAGAGGAGTATCTTGAAGCTGTCCGGGGGCACGCCTCTCAGCGCCTGATCCAGACGAGGGATGTCAATAGACAGATCGTGGCTACACGCCACTCCTACCAGATAGATTTCCTGTCCCTCGATGTCCAATCTGACGCTCTCGTTCTCCAACACTACGATGTCCAGACCGGCGAAAAGTCGCTCCGTCAGTGCGAGGGAGTCCACGCTGCCTCGCACAGCGTAGACGCCGTAAGGGGCGTGCAACTGGCCGGCCAAGGTGCGGAAGTCTCGCAAAGCTGTCTCGTCATCGAGGTAGGAGAGGTTAAGGTAATCACCGGTCAGCAGGATCAAGTCAGGTTGCAATTCGTCCACCAAGGTGGCCAGTTTCCTCTCCCGCATAGTCGTCCGCTCCACGTGAGGGTCACTGAGGTGGACGATGCGCAAAGGAAGCCCGTGAGCCGGCAGACGGTCGAAGGAGAACTCGTGGTAGGTGACCTGTATGCTGAAGGGTTCGACGAGAAAGCCGTCAACAGCGCACAGGCTCAGGAAGAGATGGACGCCGAAGAATACATTCAAATAGGGAGCGATGGCCGGGTTGGGAGCAACTCCCTGGCGCCGGCGTCGCCAGGCCAGAACCAGGCTGAAACTGACAGCCATAGTAATGGTCACCGCCGAGCGGGCGACGAGCATGACGATGAAAGTCACCTTGGCCGGACCATAGGAGAGACCCAACAGCGGGAGGCTTTTCAGCAAAGCCAAATCGAGGGTGCTGAAGGATAAAGTAGCAAAGAAGACAATCCATCCAACAGAGGCTCGCCTGGCCGCTCTACCCCACACCTGGCCACTGACGGTGCTCAAAGAGAGGGACAAGCCCAAGAGAGGCAGAGCCGTCACACGCGATAAGACAGCGACGAGGGAGTGAATCGTGCTCATGAAGGAGGCTTCAATGTAGTTCATCATCTTCACATTATAGCATCTTTGGCCAGTGGCTGCCAGACGCATAACCCACGTTTGCTCTACGTTTGCCCTATGGAGAGCTTGAGTCGTGGCGACGCCTGCCGTGGGACGGGCGCAGCAGGTCTTTGGAGATGGAGAGGCTGGCTAGAAGCCGGCAGACTGCCATCCAGTGGTTTTTCAACGCGCTCTAGGCCCGCTCTAGATTGCACTGCTTCAAGCTGATGGTCCCGACCCAAACAAGGTTTGCAGAGACAGGCTGAAACCGGGCACCACATCCTCGCCGTCCAGAGTGTCAGTCTCGCGCAGCACGCGGGCCGAGCCGTCGGGTCGGTAGACGGTGACGGTCCGCTGGCGCGGCCGGACGACCCATACCAGCCGCGTGCCGTGGGTCAGGTAGTCCATCACTTTGTCCTGCACCGCGTGGTCGGTTTCGTCGGGGGAGACGACTTCCACAGCTAGGTCAGGCGCTTCAGGGACGAAGCCTTCCCGGTCTAGCAGAGTCAGGCGGTCGGCCGAGACGAACGAGACATCGGGGGCGCGGACAGTGTCGGGGCGGCACTCCAGGCAAAAGCCGGTTTCGACCATTGCGCCACCCAATTGGTTAGCTTCGGCGTACTCCTGAAGATACCGGCCCAACCTCAAAGCAATCAGTCCGTGTCTCGGTCCCACCGGTGTCATCTCCACAAGTTCTCCTTTCACCAGTTCGTGGCGACGCCCGTCGCGAGGCAAGCGTAGCAGGTCTTCGGCGGTCAACAAGGTTTTGGTCGCTTCCATTGGTCCTCACTCCAATCTCAAAGTGACCCACAGCGTGTCTGAAAATTCAGAGGGCGGCGCTCGTAGTAACGTCAGTCGTTTTTAGCCGCAGAGCACCGGTCATTAGCGACTCAAGTCGCCACTACGAGCATCTTTCAGACACGCTGTCAGGCCAATCCCAGTTCGGCCAGCCGCTCTTCGCCAGGCGAGCCATCGGAGTTCCAGCCGCGCAGTTCATAGTAGTCGCTGAGCAGCCGCTCCATATCGGGTAGCATCCCTGCGGCCGAGCCGCTGGGGCGAGCCAAGGTCACCAACCGTGAAGGTAGGGTATCATCCTTCCGACCGATGCCGTAGCGCACGTTGATCATGCGCTTGAGGTTGAACAGCTTCTCGCCCAGGCGCAGCAGGTCGTCGGTCGTCCACTGCCAGCCCATGGCCCGGTTGAGATAGCCGATGACCGTGGTCGGTTCTACGCCAGCCTTGACTATAAACTTGCACAGCCCCAGTGCATTGAACACGCTCATATAGTTCTGGAAATCGTAGGCCATTTTGCCGCCGATCTCATTGGAGAAACGGTCTGTGCCCTCAGGATAGCCCAATTCGGGGAAAGCAACGCCGTAGCCGCTCCAGTAACTCAGAGCTTCCAGATGGCAGCCGCCCCGGTTGGCGGTGGCATAGTTGGCGGCCATGCTGACAAAGCCGCGCGGGTCATGCATGGCAACCTCCAGCCCCTTGACAGCAATGACGAACTCGGCCGCCTCTGGCCCCAACTCTGCGGCAAAGCGCACCGAGCCCTCACCCAGTCGTGCGCCCAGACCCTCCTTGTGGCCCATCTGCTCCACCAGTCGGACCAGTGTCTCGCCATTGCCCCAACTCAGGTCCAGGTCGCCGACCTCTGCGGCGGTGAGCAATCCCTTCTCATAAGCCTCCATGGCTACGGCGACTACCGCTCCCACCGAGATGGTGTCCAGCCCGTAGCGGTTGCACAAGTCGTTGGCGGCAGCGATGGTATCCAGGTCATCATTGAGCAGCAATCCTCCGAAAGCGGCCAAGGTCTCGTATTCCGGGCCGTGGGATGCTTCGCCGGCGTGGGGTCCCTTTTCCAGCCGCACATCCTTGCCGCAGCCGATAGGGCAGCCGTAGCAACGGTAATGCTTGAGGAAGATGGTCTCGGCGATTTTCTGCCCCGAAGTAGCGGCGGCTCCTTCCTCCCAACTACCCTCCCGCCAGTTCTTCAACGGCAGGTCACCGTATTTCTCAGTGGCCGGCACCCCGCCCCCTGTGCCGAATTCAGACAAGCCAACAGAGTTTTCCTTGATCCAGACGTTGGTCTGGCGCACAAAAGCCCGTAGACCTTCCCGGTCGTGATATGAGATCCGCTGCGGGGGGCGTTTGTGGCCACGCACGGCGATGGCCTTGAGGTTTTTGCTACCCATCACCATGCCCATCCCACCGCGCCCGGCCATACGGGTATCCCGCCCACCGAAGGCGATGCCGGCCAGCCGTACCCCCTTCTCTCCGGCCGGCCCAATACAACCGATGCGAGCTTTGGGGTCGGTAGCCTGACATATCCGCTCAAAGGTCTCGTATGTTTCCAGCCCCCACAACTCGTCGGCCGGGCGTATCTCCACCTCATCGTCGTGGATCCAAAGGTAGACCGGCTTTTCGGCCCTGCCTGTCACGATGATACCGTCGTAACCTGCGAACTTGAGCTCCGCCCCCCAGTAGCCTCCAAAACCGGCCTCGTTCCAGATGCCGGTCAAGGGACTGCGCCCGCAGACCACGCTGCGAGAGGAGGCAGGCACGACAGTACCTGTCAGAAGCCCGGTCATAAAGAAAAGAGGGCTGGCAGGGTCGAGGGCATCAAGGTCAGGGGGCACCTCTTCAAAGAACATCTTGGCTGCCAGGCCACTGCCCAGCAAATACTTTTGTACCACGTCCTCACCAATGGTTTCGATCTCCCAGCGTCCGGCCGAAAGATCCACACGTAACAATTTGCCGTTGTAAGCGTAAGGCATGATCCACCTCCTGGCCCAGATTTTAACACAGGGGACGGCACTTGTCAACGAGAGGTGGGCCCCAGGGAGCGTCGGAGAGTAGACATACGAAGCCTGGAGGATGTCAAAAAGTGAGAAGTGTGGTAAAATAAGCCTGGCCAGAGCGGTACCGAGAGCCAGCACAATCTGGCCGAAGCAGGAAACTACGGAAAGCAGTAGAACTACACCCGGAGCGGAACCAAACGTGGGACGGCCACCGATGGTCAAAAATCGAATCCAGTTGGCTATGATCTTGCTTGTGCTTGCAGCTTTTGCTCTGCGGATGCACCGCCTGGACTATCAGGCCCTGCGCGGCGACGAGGCCTTCGCCCTTATCTTCGCCCAACAGCCCTTGGGGGAGATGTTGCCTTCACTGGCCACCGGCGAACCCCATCCCCCTCTCTACTACGCCACCCTGCACCTCTGGACCTCTCTACTGGGCCAGGGAGAGTTCGCAGCCCGTTTCCTGTCTGTGTTTGCGAGCGTCCTGACCGTTCTCCTGATTTACCGCCTCGGAGCGGCGCTTGGCGAGGTGAAAATAGGATGGCTGGCAGCCCTTCTCGGGACCATCAACCCGTTTCTGATCTGGCACGGCCAGGATGTGCGGATGTATTCTATGCTGGCCTGCCTGGGACTGGGATCGGTCTGGCTCTTCTCCAGTTTGTTGTCTGGCGTGGCTCCGGGGCGGGAAGGGAAAAGCCGCAGGAAGAGCCTCTGGGCTGGCTATGTCATTCTCTCTGTTGGGGTCCTCTACGTCCACTACTTCAGCCTTTTCATCCTGGCTGTAGAGAATCTGACGTTTTTCTGCCTGTACCTCTTCCCCGGTCGAGGAGAAGACGACACAGATGATTTTGCTCCGGCCGGATTTGTAATCCGGCCGGCGGGAGTGGACAAGGGGCAGAGGCATCTGCTGAGGCGCTGGTGTGTGTCTCAGGCCATAATCGCCATTCTGTACGTCCCGTGGATCGTCTATGTGGGCAAATTCATGCTGGGCCACACCAAGGACTGGATCGAACCGGTGAGCCTACTCTCCTTCCTGAAGAGATTCTTTGCCGTCTACAGCCTGGGCACGACCATTCCCCACGATCGCGCCGGCCTGCTGGTGTGGGCCTTTATCCTCACCTTTCTACTGGGCTGCTATGGCCTCACACGCCTGTCCAAGGAGAAGGCTGTCACTTTGGGCACGTATCTGCTCTTGCCTACCGCCGGGATCTGGCTGATTTCACTGTTCCGGCCCATCTTTGACGAAAGGTACCTCATCATCGTCGCCCCGGCCTATTGCCTCTTCCTGGCTCTGGGCCTAGGGGTTCTATTCCAGCAGCGGTGCCCCGAGCTCTGTCGAAAGGCCGTCGAAAGGTTGACCACCCTGGCCCGTTGGCAGAGCAGCGGGGCTCGTTCTGCGCTGGCCGAAGGTGAAACTGGGAGCACAGGCTGGCGCTTGGCCCCTGTGGTAGCAGGGGGGGTACTTCTGGCGCTCATGCTTGCTTCGTCCGGCTACTCGCTATTCAACTATTTCTACGTGTCGGCTTACGCCAAGAGCCCCAACTGGCGAGCCCTCGTGACCACCCTCCGCCGACAGAGCGCCCCCGGTGATCTGGTCATCCACAATTACCCCGACCCTGCTCTGCAATATTACCTTCAAGACGAGTTGCCCTTGGTCGTCTTGCCTACCGACTCGCCACTCGACCCTGTGGCTACGGCTGAGGCGCTGGCCAAGCTGGCCGCGGAGCATCAACGGCTCTGGCTGGTGCCCCAACCCTCCGCGCTGTGGGATGCCAACGGCTTTGTCGAGAGTTGGCTGGACCGACACTGCGATAAAGTCCATCAGGAAGCGGTCGGAGCGCTGTCATTGAGCCTCTACCTCACACCTTCGGTTTTCCTGAGCCAGATGACACCTCTCGACGCCCGCTTTGCCGACAAGGTGGAGCTATTGGGCTACAGGCTGGCTACCGATGTCACCGGCCCTCAATCGGGCGTCTTGACCACAGCACCCAACACCGCTCTGCGCCTGACACTGTATTGGCACGTCCTGGCCCCCCTGGAGATCAGCTACACCGTCTTCACCCACCTGCTCGACGCCAATGGCCAGCTGTGGGCGCAAAAGGATAACCTGCCTGTACGAGGCTCTTACCCCACTACTGAGTGGCGGGTTGGTGAAACGATTGTGGACAAGTATGATATAGTCGTCCCTCCCGACGCGCCAGCAGGCCAGTATGAATTGGAGGTGGGGCTATATGACGTGACGACCGGCCAGCGCTTGCCCCTAGTGGAAACAGGGAGTGATGGAGAGCGCGGAGGGCGAGAGGAGCGGGTTTTGCTATCCGACAGAATAGTGGTAAAATAATGACGCGGAAAAGCGAAATATGGAGGGCGCGGAAGAGCAAGTTGCCAGATTGTCCCGCGCGGGGCAAAAGGAGAGAGATAGACGAAGTGAAAGATTACCAAACCGAGTTCGTGGGAAAGAACGTTTTGATTACCGGTGGCCTTGGCTTTATCGGCAGCAACCTGGCCATTAAACTGGTTGAATTGGGCGCCCACGTCACCCTGGTGGACGCTATGATCCCTGACTATGGCGGCAATCTGTTCAACATTGAGCCCATCAAGGACAGAGTGGTCGTCAATTTCTGTGACATCAGAGATGCCAACGCCATGAACTATCTGGTGAAAGGCCAGGATTACATCTTCCACCTGGCCGGTCAAGTGTGCCATGTCATGAGCCTGACCAACCCTTTCCCCGACATTGACATCAACATCAAAGGGACAGCCATCGTAATGGAAGCTTGCAAAGCACACAACCCTGAGACAAAAGTTATCTACACCGGGACCAGGGGGCAATATGGCTCAAGCGTAAAGTTGCCCGTCAGCGAGGACGCGCCAACCAACCCCAAAGGCATCTACGAGATTTCGAACCTCACGGCGGAAAAGATCATCAAAGTGTATTGCGATGTCCACGGCATTGACTGCGTTCTGCTGCGTTTGACCAATACCTACGGGCCTAGGGCTCAAATGAAACACTCCCGGTACGGGGTCGTGAATTGGTTCGTGCGGCTGGCGATTGACGACGACACCATCAAGGTCTTTGGAGATGGGCAAATCCTCCGCGATTTTCTGTTCGTGGACGATTGCGTTGAGGCGTTGCTGATGAGTGCCGTCTGCCGGCCGGCCATAGGTGAAATTTTCAACGTAGGCGTTGATAAACCGACCAAGATCATCGAGTTGGCCGAGACGATTATCCAAGTAGCAGGAAGCGGTCGCTGGGAGTTCGCCCCTTTCACTCCAGAGAGGAAAGCACAAGAGCCGGGTGATTTTTACTCCGACATATCCAAAATCAGGCGCATCGTGGGCTGGGAACCAAAGACCTCTCTGGAAGAGGGCCTACGCCGAACCGTTGAATATTACCGGCGTTACAAAGACTATTACTGGTAAAGGCCACACTCACGCTGAAACATTGAGGTGATGATTTGCGAGGTGACACAACGGAAAGACTTGGGCCCCACTTCTGCTGGCGGCCGATTGCAAATCCAGCGAGAGCAGTTCGCAATCTGACAGGGCTCACCGGCGCAAAAGCGACGAGGCTTCTGATGCTGTTGTTGGTCATCGTGGCCTTTGCCCTGAGAGTGTATCAACTGGATGCCAAAAGCATCTGGTTCGATGAGAGTCACAGCCTCAATCGAGCCAGCCTCGATCTCCTTTCCATCGCCTCTGGCAAGCAGGTTTGGGGAGAGAGGGTTATCCGGGATAGGACGCACGTTCCCTTGTATTTCCTTCTTCTCCACTTCTTTATAAAATCGGCCGGAGACAGCGATTTCACCCTGCGTTTCCTTTCGGTCATATTTGGGGTATTGACCGTACCTCTGATCTATTTTATGGGCAAAAAGCTCTGCCATGCCCGCATCGGTCTGTGGGCCGCTTTGCTGGCTACTTTTTCACCCTTCTACCTCTGGTATTCCCAGGAGGCGAGAATGTATACCCTGCTCGTCTTCCTGGGGCTTCTCTCTTTTTATTGCTTGCTGCGGGCCATTGGTGAGAATAAAGCAGGCTGGTATGCCGCCTACGCCGTGAGTGCAACGGCCATGCTCTACACCAGCTTGTTCTCCTTCGAGTTGTTTGCTTTTGAGGGCCTTCTGGGATTACTGGCTGCCTGGAAGCCACGCCGTGAGCCTTCGTCCCCAGACCGGGCCGAAGGGCAAGACGAACAGCGCCGCCGTTGGGTTATACCGGCCGTTTTCGTCATCATCTCTCTGGCTTTTCTGCCTGGCCTGTGGCCCCATCTGATGTGGCTGGGACCCAAGCGGCCACAATCAAGGGACTACAATTACTGGCCTGTCATTCTGTTGGACGTTCTGAACTCTCACAACTTTGGCCTTTCCCTTGATCCTACCAAGCTCACGCTGTTCAATCTGGCCTTGCTGGTGGTCTTTATTATCGGCCTTCTCTCCCTTGGTGTAGGACAGGGTAGCAACTCGCCTCATTGCACAACTCAGAACTCCGCTCAGGACAGAGCCCAGCATCGCTGGAATAGCAGCCTTCTCCTTTTGGGGTACGTCTCTGTCCCCATCATCACCCTGTATCTGGTCTCTCAGTTGCAACCGCTCTACCGAGGTAGCCGCTATTTGATGATCATCAGCCCGGCCTATTACCTCGGCTTGGCGGCCGGGTTGGTGGCCATCAAGCGCCGGACCAAGCCGGTCTTTCTGTTGTGCCTGGGTCTGATCCTGGGAGGGATGTTGCTGTCTGATTACAATTACTTCTTCAGCCCAGATTATCATAAAGAGGACTATCGCTCTGTGGCCCGTTACGTTGAGGAACACTCGCAGGTCGGTGATGTGATCGTTGGAGCCAGTTTCGACAGTTGGGCTTTTCCCCACTACTATCGGGGATCCCTTCCCATGATCTGGCTGCCCAGGCCGGGTAAGGACATGCTCACCGATGTGCAAGAGTTGGCGCGCCAGTACGATCGCATCTGGCTGGTCGGCGACCGTCTTTTCGAGCACGACTACCAGGGACGGGTCAGAGCCTGGCTGGACGATAGTCTTTTCAAAACAACTGCTCTGGTTTTCCCCAGCTACGGTTCTAGCCCCACCTTGCAAGCCTACTTGACCACCTCTCCGCTTCTGGATCGCCTGCCCGCTCTCCAGCATCCCCTGGAAGCCAGCTTTGGCGGGAGGATAGCCCTGCGAGGTTATGATCTGCCCCTGGGGGTTCCCCCGGCCGGAGGGCGTCTGCGCCTGACTCTGTATTTGCAGGCTGAACAGGCTATGGAGGGGGATTATAAAATTTCGGTGCGCCTAGTTGACAGCGAGGGACATCTCTGGGGCCAATACGACAATCTGCCTCTCAACGGGGCTTTCCCCACCTCCCATTGGTCGCCCGGGACCATCGTCCGGGAATGGTGTGACGTGCCCATCCAACCGGGGACGCCGCCGGGAAGTTACCGGCCGGAGGTGCGGATCTACCGGCCAGACAAGGCCGAGAACCTGGAGGTCTTTGTCGGAGGGAAGTCGCAAGGAGAGGCTATCACCCTGGGGCCGGTCGAAGTCTCAGAACCAACCCAGGTAACATCCCTGGCGGAGGTGCCTGTCCAGCATCGCCTGGAGGCCGATTGGAACGGCGGCCTGAAGCTGCTGGGGTATGATTTTGCCCCTCAGGTCTATCAGCCAGGCGACGGGCTAACTCTGTCCCTGTACTGTCAGGCTACCGATCCTCCGGAAAAGGATTACTCTCTTCGCTTGCAGTTGGTGGACAGGACGGGGGCAGTCCTGGCCGAGAGCCTCTCCTCTCCAGGAGGCGCAGCCTATCCGACCGGTCGGTGGGGAGAAGGGGTGGTTATCAAAAGCCAGCACGACCTGACCATACCACCAGATGCTCCCGGCGACAGATTGAAACTCAGAGTGAGTCTGGTTGGTCCAGAGGGTGAGCCCTTGCCGGTTCGGCGTCAGCCCTGGGCTTTTTGGCCCAAGAAGCATCTGGATTTGACCACGGTCCGGGTCTCTGAAAGGGAACGTTCCTACCAGTTGCCCTTCATCGAGCACACCATGCGGGCCAACCTGGGGGACGAGGTAGAGTTTCACGGCTACAGCTTGGAGTCGGCCCAGGTCGAGCCGGGCGGCGTCCTTCGCTTAACCCTTTATTGGCGGACCGGCCAGCGCATGAGGGTCAGCTACACTGTTTTCACCCATCTTCTGGGCGAAGATGGGAACATTTGGGGTCAGAGGGACAATATACCGGTGAACGGCACTTATCCTACGACGGGCTGGGTAGAAGGTGAGGTCATCACTGACGAGTATGAGCTCCCTGTCAAACCAGACGCACCGCCCGGCGACTACCAAATCGAGGTCGGCATGTACGATGCGACCACCGGTCAGCGCCTGCCCGTCTTCGACGAGAGTGGAGCCCGATTGCCAGGAGACCGCATCTTGTTGGATCA
>JAOZOT010000501.1 GCA_029933115.1 Anaerolineae bacterium
TGGGAGATGAAAAGGGAGATGTCTTCGAGGTTGACGTTGGCCTTGGCCAAGGCTTGCTTGGCTGCTTTGGCCGTGACCCGGGTGGCGAAGCGAAAGATCTCGCGGCCATTCATGTGTATGTAATGCAGACCCTGAGCTACGGTTTCGGCGCTGGCAGGATGACGGCTGCCGCCGCCGGGAAGCATCAGCAGGTCGCCGCCTGAGCCGTCGGCGCCGAGGACGGCCGAGAGCACTCCCCCTGGCACGGTGCTGGCTTGCAGCAACACCGCCCCTGCCCCATCGCCAAAGAGGACACAGGTGTTGCGGTCGTTCCAGTTGATGATGCGGGAGAGAGTCTCCGCGCCGATGACCAACACCAGGTCATAGGCTCCTGAAATAATCATTTGGCTGCCGACTGCCAGAGCGTAGACAAAGCCCGTGCACCCGGCGCTCAGATCGAAGGCGCCGGCATTGGTGGCCCCCAGGGCATCCTGCACCAGACAGGCCGTAGCCGGAAAGGGGTAATCGGGGGTAGCAGTAGCCACGATGATCAGGTCCAGCTTGGCCGGATTGGCATTAGCCACGTGCAGAGCCGCCCGGGCGGCCTTGATGGCCATGGTTGCCGTCGTCTCCTTGGGTGCGGCAATGCGCCGCTCGATGATGCCCGTCCGCGCGCGGATCCAATCGTCAGAGGTGTCAACCATGTCAGCCAGGTCATCGTTGGTCAGAATCTCGCTGGGGACGTACATGCCCCAACCGACTATCTGAGCGTACCTTGCCAAGAAAGCGCCTCCTCACAAACGCTAACGTTCGGATTCAGAGCAGGCTCATAGTGCGCACTTCTTTGAGGCGCTGAAGCGCTCACTACGAGCAAGAACGACGGTCTACCGAGTCGGGAGAATCAACCTTCGAGCTTGCGGAAGATGAGACAGGCGTTGTGGCCGCCGAGGCCGAAGGAATTGGACATGGCTATTCGCAGGTTGGCAGGACGGGCCTCGTTCGGCACATAGTCCAGATCGCATTTTGGGTCAGGACGTTCATAGTTAATAGTGGGAGGGATGAGGCCCGTTTCCAGGGCTTTGAGGCAGGCGATAGCTTCTATCGCCCCGGCTGCCCCTAAAAGATGGCCGGTCATTGACTTGGTAGAACTGACGGCTAGTTTGTAGGCGTGGTCGCCAAAGACGCTTTTGATGGCCGTCGTCTCGCTCACGTCGTTGAGGGCGGTGCCTGTGCCATGAGCGTTGATATAGTCTACGTCCCGGGGCTTCAGTTCGGCATCGGAAAGGGCCATGCGCATGGCCTGGGCTGCTCCGGCTCCATCCACTGCGGGAGCGGCCATGTGGTAGGCATCGGCCGAGGAGCCATAGCCGATGACCTCACCGTAGATTCTGGCTCCCCGCGCCTGGGCCTCCTCCAACCGCTCTAGGACCAGGATGGCTGCCCCTTCGCCCATGACGAACCCATCGCGCTCGGCGTCGAAGGGACGGCAGGCCCGCTCTGGTTCCTCATTTCTGGTTGACAATACGCCCATCACGTTGAAGGCCGCCACGGTCAAGAGCAAGATGGCAGCCTCGCTGCCGCCACAGATGACCGTGTGCACAGAGCCCCGGCGGATCATCTCTGCTGCCTCGCCGATGGCGTTGAGACCGGTGGCACAGGCCGAGGTGACGGCCATATTGGGCCCTTTGATGCCAAAGGTGATGGCCACCTGCCCTGCCGCCGAGTCGGGCAGTATCATAGGGATGAGAAAGGGGCTCACCTTTCGGGGGCCGCGCTTCTCAAGGACTTTGACCTGGCTGACCAGGGTGCCAAGGCCACCGATACCTGTGCCGATGACCACGCCTATCTGCTCGCTGTTGCTTTCGTTGATAATGAGCCCTGCATCGGCGATGGCCTGCTCCACTGCCACCACCGCGAACTGCATAAAGCGGTCCAGCCGCCTGGCCTCTTTGTGACCGAGGTGCTCCTTGGGGTCAAAGTTTTTAACCTCGGCCGCGATCTGAGTGGCCAGGGCCGAGGCATCGAAATGAGTGATAGGCCCTACGCCAGAATGACCTCCGGCCAGTGCTTCCCACAAAGTAGGCACATCGTTGCCTAAAGGGGTGATGGCTCCCAAGCCTGTCACTACTACTCGCACGCGCTCTTTCACAGCACACCTCCCTGAAACATGCACACAAACTGCTCCCATTTGGCAATCCAGGCCCATAGCGGCTCACCAGTTCGGTTTTTGCTTTGGACTGCCGGACTGCCAAATCCATCCCCCAGAAAACCAGAAAATGTTTTCCCTCTCTTGGGCTTTTGGTGGGGCAACCTGCGTCCGAATCGGTGAATGTAAAGCTACTGTATGGCCTTTTACAACGTTATAACACTGGAAGGCTGGAAAGGATACGGGGATAAATCAAAACCCCTCTATCTTTTCGCATTAATGATAGAGGGGTTTCTGGTTGCCTTACCCCGTTGGGTTTGCAATCTCCGCGCAAATGCGATTTACTGTGGCTCTAAATTGTAGGTCAGGCTCGTTATCTTCCAGCGACCGTCTTTTTTGGCAAAGGTCCAACGGTCTCCCCCGGGTTGGACCTCGTCGCCGATGTTGGTGGTAGAGATGGCCGAAGCCGTATCTCCCTCAATGGTCAGTTGGATGTCGGTGGCTGCGGCCTCTGCCGGAGCGGAAGGGAAAACCAGGTTGACGTACCTTTCCCGGATAGCGTCGTGGCCGGTCCAGACGGAATCGTCACCGGGGTCATCAGGGGTATGATTGGCGTCGGTGATCACTCCGTCTTCATCCCAGATGTCCATCAGACGGTCAATGTCTTGTTGAACTACTCCCTCTCCCTGAGCGTGCAAGAGTTGCAGGATGGCTTCCTCGTCGTTGGCGGGTACGGGGGTGTCTGTGGCCACCGGTCTGGGTGGGGGAGGGGGTATCGTTGGAACGGGCGTTGGACGGGGGCCACACCCGGCCAGCAGGGCTATGGCAGCGACCAGATTGACGAGTAGGAACCTGTTCATTCGTACCACCTCCTTTGGATTCGGG
>JAOZOT010000502.1:0-1726 GCA_029933115.1 Anaerolineae bacterium
TTGACCACGGCCACGCCCGGGGCGCAGGAGTTCAGCATGGCCAGCAGGGCCGCCAATCCCTCAAAGCTGGCCCCGTAGCCCACACTGGTAGGCACGGCGATGACCGGGTTGGCCACCAGTCCGCCCACCACACTGGCCAGGGCCCCCTCCATGCCCGCCACGACCACGTTCACCCTGGCTTCAAAGAGCACCCGGCGGTGATCCAACAGGCGGTGCAGGCCGGCCACCCCCACATCGTAGAGCCGTTCCACCCGGCTGCCCAGCAACTCTGCCGTCACCGCCGCCTCTTCGGCCACGGGAATGTCGGAGGTGCCCCCGCTGACCACCAGGACGTAGGGTTCGTCCTCACTTGGAGCGGGGAGACCTTCGCCTGCCTCAACAGCGATGATGCGCGCCGGCCGGTAATACTTCGCTGACGGGAGGGCGCCTTTCACCGCTGCAAAGACCTCCGGGTTGGCCCTGGTGGCCATGACCCGCCGATTGCGGGCCGCCAGCTTTTCCACAATGGCCACCACCTGCTCCGTGGTCTTGCCCTGACAAAAGACCACCTCGGGCACGCCCTGCCGCAGGGCGCGGTGGTGGTCTAGCTTGGCGAAGCCCAGTTCCTCGTAGGGCAGATCACGCAACGCCGCCAGGGCCGCCTCGACCCCCACAGCGCCGGAGCGGACACCTTCCAGGATTTGGCGCAGGTAATCAACACCCACTTTACCCCCTCCAGGACCAACGGTCAGCCTCCCGCAGGCTTCATCAGCTCCCAACCTGTGGGAGGCGGTAATGCCCACTTTACCCCTCCAGGACCTCGTTCATGCTGCCTGTGCGGTAGCCGGCCAGATCAACAGTCACGTAGGTGTAGCCCAACTCACGCAAGCGAGCCACGATCCGCCGGCGGTTCTCCAAAAGGATGGGCCAATCCCCGGCCTCGATCTCCAGGCGGGCGATGTCGCCGTGGTGCCTGACCCGCCTCTGGCCAAATCCCAACTCCCCCAGAAAAGCTTCGGCCTGATCCACCTGCTTCAGAGCAGCGGCAGTGAGAGCTGTGCCGTAGGGGAAACGGGAAGCCAGGCAAGCCAGAGAGGGCCTGTCCCAGGTGGGCAAGCCCAGGTAACGCGAGAGGGTGCGGATTTCAGCTTTGGTCAGGCCCGCTTCCAACAGAGGGCTACGGACGCCCAATTCTTCCAGAGCGCGGCGACCGGGGCGGTAGTCGCCCAAGTCATCGAGGTTGGAACCCTCGACTACCCAGGCGAGGCCCCGCCCTCGGGCGATTTCCTTCAACCGGGTGAAGATCAGGCGCTTGCAATGGTAGCAGCGGTCGGGGGGATTAGCGGCAAAGGCCGGGTGGTCGAGCACCGAGAGCTCCACCACCGGCGGCTCCACTCCCATGTCCCGCGCTACCTGCAAAGCCTCTTCCACCTCCCATTGCGGGTGGACCTCGCCTTTGACCGTCACCGCCGACGCTTTTTCGCCCAGGGTATCACGGGCCACTTTCAGAAGCAGAGTGCTGTCAACCCCACCGGAATAGGCTACCAGCACGCTGCCCAACGAGAGCAAGGTCTCCTTGAGGGTGTCCCATTTGTCCCGCACTTTATCTTCGATTATCATCCTTGGCTCCGTTCTATCCTCGTTCAAAATCCTTCCCGTTCGTATCCCAGTTTACCATCAAATCGCCCTTTGTCAAATGCGTGGCTACCCAAATAGCAACGCGGGGGATGAACCCCCGCGCAGAGAG
>JAOZOT010000502.1:1826-2996 GCA_029933115.1 Anaerolineae bacterium
CCACACACATTCTGCTCGGCTTGGATTTGCAATCCAGGCCCACATTCTCCTCTACCAGGCGAGGCCGGCTCCGCCGGATTCCAAATCCGGCGGGAGCAGGTGAGGCTACCCCCAAGCTCCCCAGGCTCCCGCCCAAGCCGTGGTTACGGCTCAACGATAAACCGATTGGTGAACATCTGCTCGATGTCTGTTTCCGTGTCCACGAACCCCAGTTCGCTCATGAAACGCTGAGAGGCTTCCCAGGCTGCCGGGTCGGAGCGGCCGAGGTCATCAGCACGCCACAGTTCAATGGATTCCCGGAGGACGGCTTTTTGCTGGGCGGCATTTTCGCCCCCGGCTTCGGGGACGTGTTTCAGGCAGATTTCAAAGGCTTCCTCTGGGTGATCTATGGTGTAGCGCAGACCACGCAGGACGGCCCGCACCAGGCTTTGCACCAGGGCGGGTTCTTCGGCAATGGTCTGCTCGTTGGTGATGAGGCCATTGGAGACCAGATTGACATAGTCTGAAATGGCAATCACGTTGACCTCCTGGCCCGCTTGCCTCAGTTGCACAGGCTCGTTCATGATGTAGCACACGGCTGCATCAACCTGGCCTTCGGTGAGGCTGGCTACCTGGGTGTAGCCGATATTCTGCAAATTGACCTCGGCTTCGTCAATGCCTTCGACGTGGAGCAAAGCTCGCCAGCCGATGTAACTGGCTCCATACAAAGCCGGGATGCCAACCGTCTTGCCGATGAGGTCTTGAGGCTTCCGCAGGCCCTTCTCTTCGAGAGAGACGACGCAGACGGGGAACTTTCGATACCAATTCAGGATATAGACCACGGGCAAACCCTGGGAACGAGCCAGGATGACTTGATCCCCACTGGCCACTGCGAATCGCAACTCGCCGCTGCCGACGAGCTTGAGAAGGTCTGTCTCCCAGCCGTAGTCAAAGTTGACTTCCAGGTTCTCGTCGGCGAAGTAGCCCTTCTCTACCGCCACGTAGAAGGGGGCGAACTGGACATTGGGGATGTAGCCCATGGCTACGGTAATTGGAATGGCGGCTTGGGGGGTGGGCGTGCCCGTTGGCGGGGGGGGAGTGGACGGCACAGCGCAACCACCAGGCATGAGCAAAACGATAGCAAGCAGCAAAGGTAGCAGTTTCTTCATCTTTCCTCCTGTGAATTTGTTT